>NZ_JAPDCD010000035.1:0-53728 GCF_027705695.1 Aeromonas sp. QDB62
TCCTGCATGGAGACGCGATTAGATCACAGACGATCTGCCTGTTCAAATTTCATTAACAAAGTGCGATCCCGCCCTGCCAGTTAGTGGGAACAAGGGAGTAGATATGTGCATCAAGGGGCTGGCCATGAAGAAAGAGACGGTTCCTTGCCCTGCATTCAAAGGTTGCACCGGCGGCGATGGCAACGGCTTCGCTGGCGGTGTTGCCAACCCCCATCACGATCTCCAGCCGAAATAGCCCTAACTGCTCAAAAGCAAAGTCACGGAGCAGGGTGACCGCCTGTCGGGCGATGCCGCAGCCTTGGCGGGATTGGCGAACCCAGTAACCGATATTGCCGTAGCGATGATGTGGCGACAGCTGGTTGATACCTGCGCCACCCAAGAGCTGGCCGGTGGTGGCGCAGAAGATGCCCATGTCAAAGGCGCGTCCTGCCGCGCGATCCTGATCGCAGCTGGCAAACCACTCCAGCGCGCTGCCCCGAGTAAATGAACGGGAGCACCAAAACTCGTCGGCATCGGCCGGTTCGAACGGGCGGATCACGAGCTGAGCGTTGGCAAGGAGCTGGAATGTGATCACTTGTCCTGCTTTTTCAGGAAGTAACTGATATGCCCCGGCGGCATATCGGGCAGCTGGCCAAAGACTTCGTAACCCTGCTTCTGGTAGAAGGGGAGGGCCTGAAAGCTGGTGGTTTCCAAGTGGTAGTTGCTGATGCCCTTGCTTTGGGCGTACTGCTCCATGGCGCCGAGCAGGCGGCCGCCCCAGCCATCGCGGCGGATGCTTTCGTCGATCCAGAGCCAGTCGACATGCAGCCAGCCCCACTTGATGTCGGCGATGATGCCGCCGTGTACCTTGCCCTCTTTATCCTTGATAAAGCTGGCGATCCGCTCGCGCAGATGGGTGCCGGCGTGACCCTTGTTGAAGCCCGAGAGACCAATGCGCAGCGCTTCGATCTCATCGTCCCGAGGCGGTTGGGGTGGGGTTAGTTGCATATGTGCTCCTGCTGTATGGGGTCGTGGCTGCGTCAAAGGGTTAAAGCAATACCCGTTTGGGCTCAGTTTGGTCAAGTGTTCTAGTCGGCCGCCGCCAGCGTGCATGGCTAGCGGCCAGTCAATCTCCCTTGCGACTGCATCACCCCCCTTGCATCACCCCATAGTGAGGTGCAGACTGTTTGGCCTTGTTTTTATGTGATTCGATTCAAGGCAACCATCATGACTCCTGCCATCAACCTGCTGAAGAAGCTCAAGATTCCCCACAAGCTCTACCCCTACGAGTGCGAAGCCCACGACGATTTCGGCAAGCATGCCGCGACCCAGCTCGGGCTGCCGGAGGCGCAGGTGTTCAAGACCCTGGTCGCCCATCACGACAAGCAGGCGGTGGTGGCCATCGTTCCCTCATCCGGCATGTGCAGCCTGAAGCAGCTGGCCAAGGCGACCGGCCTCAAGAAGGTGGAGATGATGAAACCTGCTGAGGCGGAGAAGCTGACCGGTTACAAGGTGGGTGGCATCAGCCCGCTGGCCCAGAAGAAGCTGCTGCCTACCGTGCTCGACGAGTCGGCCCTGCAGTTTGACGAGATCCTGGTGAGCGGCGGCAAGCGTGGCCTCTCGGTCGGGGTGGCGCCGCAGGATATGCTGACGCTGATGAAGTGGATCGCCGCTCCCATCGGCGAAGAGTAGTGCCGGGCTCGGCATGATCCCGCGCTCCGGGCCGGTGGCGGCCCGGACTTCCCCGCCGGTGATCGGGCGCGCAAGTCGCAACTGGCCCGCCCTCAACGGGGGGAGAGCCAGTCTATACTGGGTGAACCCCGTTGTATGAGTTCAGCCATGATCTATCGACTTCTGTTGCTCTGCCTCTGTTTATCCTTCCCCTCTGCCTTGCTGGCTGCCACCCGCTTTACCCTGCTCAGTCCTGAAAACAGTCAGGATATGCGGATGCGTTATTACCGTGAGGTGATGCAGCTGGCGCTGGAGAAGACCCGCCCCGAATATGGTGACTACGAGTTGCTGGACTCCCTGCCGATGAACAAGGCGCGGATGCGGATTGAGGTGCAGGAGCAGGGCGAAAACGCCCTGTTTATTGTCGACAGCTGGCCCTATCAGGGGGAAGTTGTGGCGGTTCAGGGCGCGGCGGATCAGGTGGCATCGATCCCGTTCCCGATCGACATGGGGATCCTCGGCTACCGGGTCTGTTTCGTCGGTTCGGATCGCGCTGCCGAGCTGGCGCGGGTGAACACCCTGGATCAGTTGCGCCACTTCACTCAGGGAGCGGGCACCGGCTGGCAGGATGCCGTGATCCTGCGCCACGGCGGACTGACCGTGCATGAGGTGGATAACTACGAGTCGCTGTTTCGCATGGTGGCGCGCGGGCGCATCGACCTCTTCTGCCGTGGGGCCAACGAGATCCTGCCGGAGTGGCAATCTCATCAGGGCAAGGTGGCCGGGTTGACGGTCGATCGCCATCTGGCCCTCTTCTATCCACTGATCCACGTGTTCTACAGCAACGCCCACTATGTTCAGGAGCGCGAGCGTCTTGCGCGCGGTCTGCAACTGGCCTGGCAGGATGGTTCCCTCAAGCGGCTCTGGCGTCACCACTTCCAGTCCTCGCTGGTGTTTGCCAATCTGGGGGCTCGCCAGATCTTCCGGCTCGGCAACCCGCTGCTACTCAAGGCGGGTTTTGACTATCGCCCCTACCTTTACAATCCGCAGGCGGATGATTTCGGTTCACTGCCCTGAGCCGGGTTATCAGGTGCACAGGCTCTGATAGAGTAAGGGAGAGATCGTTGCCGCCAAGGAGATGGCCCATGCGCGTATCTGCCCGCATCCTGCTCTTCATCGCGTTGCTGTTGCCCGTCACTGGCGGCGCGGCCCCGGCCTTTACGCTGCGTACCTGCCTCGAAAACAGTGACTCCTACCCCTGGCTGCTGCAATCGGGCGAGGGGATTGTCCAGTATCACCTCAAGGCGGTTGCCACCGCCCTCAATGCCGAGATCGTGCTGACGCCGCTGCCGTGGAAGCGCTGCCTCTCGCAGGTGAGCAGTGGCCAGATGGATGCGGCCATCAAGATGAGTTACAGCGTCGAGCGAGCGACCAAGGTGGGGGTCTATCCCATGCGTGAGGGCAAACCCGACCCCGCCAAGCGGCTGCTGACCGAGAGCTACAGCCTCTACCAGCTCAAGGGGGGCAAGAGCCAGTGGGATGGCACCACCCTCAGGGTCAAGGGCATGGTGGCGGCCCAGTCGGGATTTTCCATCGTCGACTTGTTGCTGGCGGCGGGGGCCGAGGTGGATGACTCCAGCCGTGACCCGCTGATCATGTTGAAAAAGCTGGTGATGGATCGGGCGCAGGCGACGGCCATCCAGACCGAGGTGGCTGACAGCATTCTGGCGGCCCATCCCGAGCTGCAGGCCCGTATCGAGCGGCTGTCGCCGGTGCTGGTGGAGAAACCCTACTATCTGGTCTTCTCTCACCACTTCTATCAGGCCCATCCCCAACAAAGCCGGCAGGTGTGGGATGCCATCGAGCAGGTGCGCGATTCTGCTGCCTATCAACGTTACGCCGCGTCGCTCAGAAGCACGCCTCCGGCGGGGGAGTAGGCTGATGGGTGCAACTGGCCAAAAAGGGGAAGAGACCATGGGGTGGTGGCGGGAGCGGGCGCCCACGCTCGGGGGCTACACTGAAAGTACCCCTTCAGCCAAGGCCCGGTTTATGTCCTCCCTGCATCTGCTGGCCGCCGCGCTGCTCTGCCTGTTGTCGCTGACCGGGCAGGCGGCCACCCGGTTTACCTACATCAGCCCGGAGAGCGAGCGGGACCCGCGCACCACCTATGATCGGGAGTTGTTGCGGCTCGCCCTTGAGAAGACCCGCGACCAGTTTGGCGACTATGAGCTGGTCCCCGCACCGCCCATGACCAAGGCGCGCGAGCGGCTCAGCATGCAGCTTGACAGCTACCCCAACCTCTTTGTGATGGACAGCTACAGCAGCACCCGCGAGGGGCTGGGGCTCACCTATGTCCGTTTTCCCATCCATCTGGGCATCGTCAGCTACCGCATCTGTTTCGTCAGCCCACAGCAAAAGGCGGCGGTGAGCAGAGTGACCGACCTCAAGGGGCTGCGCCAGTTCACCTTTGGTCAGGGCAAGGGGTGGCTGGATGTGGATATTCTGCGCTACGCCGGGATGGAGGTGGTGGAAGTGGAGGGGTACGAGAAGCTGTTCAAAATGGTAGCGCGGGGTCGCTTCGATCTCTTCTGCCGCGGGGCGAGCGAGCTGCGCAGCGAGCAGCTCACCCACAAGGAGATAGCGGATCTGCTGGTGGATGAGGCGCTGTTGATCTACTACCCGCTGCCCCGGGTTTTCTACACCAATCCCAATAATCGCGAGGCGCTGTTACGGGTCGAGCAGGGGTTGCAACTGGCATGGCAGGATGGCTCGCTACAGGCGCTGTGGCGCAAGAGTTTTGGCCCGGCCATCGCCTTTGCCAAGTTTTACCAGCGCAGACTGCTGCGGCTGGATAACCCCTTTCTCGAGGGGATCAGCTTCGATTACCGCCCCTACTTCTACAACCCGCAGACCGATCGCTTCGGTGATTATTGAGGTTCCTGCCGGGTGCGACAGAGGGCCAGCCAGGCCTCGGCGGTGCGCGACAGATAGCGCTCGCTCGGCCAGATCACCCCGAGTCGCCAGCTCAGTTCGGGCTCCAGCGGCCGCAGCACCAACCCATCGGGCGTCAGCCGGTTGCAGACCGGCTCCGGCAAGAAGGCGACTCCCATGCCGCTGCGTACCATGGCGGTGAGAAAATCCCACTGGCTGCTGCGCGCCGCCACCTGCGGCACAAAGCCTGCCTCCTGACACGCCTGCTCCAGCCGCTCGCTCAGGGTAAATGCCTGGGTATAGAGCAGGAAGGGCTCCTCCTGCAGGGACTCCAGCCGCAGCGGCGCCTCGCCACGCCAGCGGGGTTGATCCGGCAGCACCACCCTAATCGGGTATTGATCCAGCTCCAGCGCACTGAGGGCGCCCCCCTCTTTGGTCGGCAGCATGGTGATGGCGAGATCCAGTTCCCCCTCCAGCACCGCCTGTTCGATGCGGCGACCGCCGTACTCCACCAGCGTCAGCTCCACCTTGGGATAGCGGGTGCGGTAGGCGCGGATCAGATCCGCATAGACGTGGCCCACCATGGGGGGAATGCCGAGGGTGAGGCGACCGTGTTGCAGGCTCTGCAGATCCGCCAGTTCGGCCTCCAGCTGCTGCATCTCCGCCAGGATGGTCTGGGCCCGGTTGAACAGCACCTGGCCGCTGTCGGTCAGGGTGAAGCGGCGTCCCTCCCGGTTGAGCAGGGGCTGGCCCAGCTCCTCTTCAATATTGCGGATCATCTTGCTGATGGTGGGCTGGGTGACGAACAGCTTTTCGGAGGCGCGGGTGAAGCTTTTTTCCCGCACCAGTTCGACAAAATAGCGCAGGGCGCGAATATCCATGGACTCTCTCGACTCGTGTTGGCGGGTAGGGGATGAAGTATGCCTATGCGGCATGAATTTGATAATTTTAATTCATTTCTGGCAGGTTTTGCTCAACTCTATACTGTGAGCCGGTTCACAGAAAGACGATAATCATGAAAGCCCTCTGCTTGCGCTGGTTACAGACTCCCTTCCAGATTGTGTTGCTGGCAGCCATCTGGCTGCTGGCCGATATCGCGGTGCGCACCCTCCATCTGCCGCTGCCCGCCAACCTCACCGGCATGTTGCTGCTGCTGGCCTGCATCCTGCTTGGGGTGGTCAAGGCGCAGTGGTTTGAGGCCGGTGCCCGCTGGCTGCTGGCGGAGATGCTGCTGTTCTTCGTCCCCGCCGTGGTGGCGGTGGTCAACTATCAGGAGCTGTTGCTGGAGGAGGGGTGGCGGATCATGGTGGTGCTGCTGGTGAGTACCACGCTAGTGCTCGGCACTACCGCGCTGGTGGTGGACCGGGTTTACCGCCTCGAACTGAAACTGGCCCGCCGGAGTCGCCGTCATGTCTGATACCCTGCTCGGGCTGCTCTGCTTTGCCCTGACCCTGCTCTTCTACTACGCCAGCAAATGGCTCTATGGCAAAAAGCGCATTCTACCGCTGATGCCCCTTCTACTGGCGCCGACCCTGCTGGTGGCGGTGGTACTGCTGTTCCACATCCCCTATCAGGATTACATGGCCGAATCCCACTGGCTGCTCTGGCTGCTGGGACCCGCCACCGTTGCCTTCGCCGTGCCGGTCTACGAGAACCGCCAGCTCATTCGCCGCCACTGGCTGTCGCTGTCGGTGGGGGTGTTCGCTTCCGTCATCATGGCGGTGGGCAGTACCGTGCTGCTGGCCCGCTGGCTGGATCTCTCCGACATGCTGCAACGCAGTCTGGCGATGCGCTCCATCACCACCCCATTTGCGGTGGAGGCGACCCGCGCCATCGGCGGTCAGAGCGATCTCACCGCGCTGTTCGTAGTGTTGACCGGGGTGATTGGTATGGCGGTGGGGGAGAGCGTGCTCACCGTGCTGGCCATTCGCAGCCGCCTCGGCAAGGGGGCGGGCTTTGGTGCTTCGGCCCACGGTGCCGGTACTGCCAAGGCCTATCAGATGGGTAACGAGGAGGGGGTGGTCTCCAGCATGGTGATGATGATCGCCGGCATGGTAACCGTGCTGCTGGCGCCCCTGCTGGGCCAGATGTTCTGGTAGGCCGAGTTTCCCTTTAGAAGGCGGCTCGTCCCGGCGCTACACTCTAGGGAGCGTGTATTCCCGGGATGAGCAGTATGACCTTTCATCGCCTCGCTTTCTCCTTGCTGCTGTGCAGCCTCTCCCTCCTTGCCGCCCCCCTGTGGGCGAGCGACGTCTTTACCCATATCAGCCCCGAAAGTGAGCGGGATCAGCGCACTCTCTATTTTCGCGATCTGTTGCAGCTGGCGTTGGAGAAGACCCGCGACAGCTTCGGTGACTACGAGCTGCGGGCGGCGCCGCCGATGAACCGGATCCGGCTGCGCCAAGTGCTGCAAACCAACTTCTATCCCAACTTCTTTGCCGTCGATACGCCACAGCCTGATAGCGGCGAGGCCCTCGACTATGTCCGCTTCCCGGTGGAGCTCGGCATCCTCGGCTATCGCATCTGCTTTGTCAGTCCGCAGCAGGCGAAGGCAATTGCGGGGGTGACCCGCTTCGAACAGCTCAAGCAGTACCAGAACGTGCAGGGGCGCGGTTGGCAGGATGCTGCCATTCTGCGGGCGGCCGGTCTGCAGGTGCAGGAGGTGGACAGCTATGAGCGCCTGTTCAAGCTGGTGGCCCGTGGGCGGGCCGACCTCTTTTGCCGCGGCGCCAACGAGCTCTTCACCGAGCTGGAGCAGCATCGGGATGTGGTCGGTCTCACCGTGGAGCCGCACATCGCTCTGCACTACCCCTTCCTCCATCTCTTCTACACCTACAAGGGGAATCAGACGGGGCTCAGGCGCATTCAGGCCGGGCTCAAGCTGGCGTGGCAGGATGGCTCGCTACAACAGCTCTGGCTGCGCTACTTCAAGCCATCCCTCGCTCAGGCCAGGCTCCACGAGCGGCAGCTGTTCGAGCTGCCCAACCCGCTGCTCAAGGGGATCGACTTTGATTACGACGCCTACCACTATGATCCGGTAACGGGGCACTTCGGCCCCGGCTTGCCCTGAGCCGGAATCAGCAATCAGTGACGTGGCCAGCCCTGCGGCTGGCCTTTTTATCAGGCGAATCATGCCAAATTGGCATGCTTTTTATTATTTAAATTCATTTTTTGACGGTTGTTGCGCTGCATATACTGGGGGTCGCTTCACGGTTTCACGTTTTGCATCTGTCCGGCTGTTGCCTTGCCGATGCGGGCCTGAACCGTCCTGCTGCGGCGTCTTGATGTTCTGCATGAAGGCGTCCATCACTGGGCCGGGATCGATCCCGGCAGGTATTACAGCTGACGGAGCCTTGTTATGTTTAATCCCCACCCTCGCGCCCTGATTGTCGAAGGGGGAGCCATGCGCGGCATCTTCGCCAGCGGCGTGCTCGATGCCTTCGTGGAAAGCCACCACTACCCGTTCGATTTCGTCATGGGCGTTTCGGCCGGTGCCACCAATCTGGTCTCTTATCTGAGCGAGCAGCCGCGCCGCAGTCATCACATCATCACCGAGCTGGCCTGCAGCAGCGACTTTCTCGACCCGTTGCGTTTCGTCAAGGGGGGCGATCTGGTGGATGTCCGCTGGCTCTGGCGCACCAGTCGCTACCGTTTTCCCCTCGACCTCGATACCTTCTCCACCTGCCGCATCCCCTTCTATGCGGTCATCACCGAGGTGGCGACCGGCGCGGCTGTCTACCTGCCGGTGCGCCCCGAGAATATGGACGAAGTGCTGACCGCCACCTGCGCCCTGCCGGTGGTGCAGCACGAGACCCCCTGTGTCGAGGGGCGCCCCATGGCGGATGGCGGCATCAGCGACTCCATTCCGGTGATCGAGGCCTACCGTCGCGGGGCGCGGCGGATGACGGTGGTGCTCTCCGAGCCGCGCGGTTATCGCAAGAAGCCGGCCCGCTTCTGCTGGATGGTCAAAGCCTTGCTGAAGACCCAGCCCGCGCTGGCACAGGCGATGCTTGCACGGGATGTGGCCTACAACCGGGCTCTCGATTTTATCGCCAATCCCCCTGCCGACTGCGAGATCGAGGTGATCGCGCCACCGGCCGATTTTCCTGTCTCCCGCTTTACCCGCGACGCGTTCAAGCTGGAGTCCGGCTATCTGCAGGGCTACTGGCAGGGGCGCCAGAGCCTGCTGCGTGCTCGCAGGGAGGCGCGAGCGGTGGCCTGAACGGCTGGTCGGTGCTGAACATAACGTGCTGAACATAAAAAGGGGAACCTCGCGGTTCCCCTTTTGCATGCTTGCGCGGCGGCAGCTGCTTACAGCATCTGCTTGAGGCGATAGATCAGGTCGAGCGCCTGACGGGGGGTCAGCTCGTCTGGGCGCACCGCTTCCAGCTCTTCCACCACCGGATGGATCTGCGGGGCGAGAGTCACCGGAGCCGGGCGGCTTTCACCGGCGGCCACCGGGGTGGCGCTCTCCAGCTCGTGCAGTTTGTGGCGAGCCTGCTGGATCACCGATTTTGGCACCCCCGCCAGCGCCGCCACTTGCAGGCCGTAGGAGCGGCTGGCCGCCCCTTCCTGCACCGCATGCATAAAGGCGATGGTGTCGCCGTGCTCCACTGCATCCAGATGGACGTTGGCCAGTCCGCTCATCAGCTCGGGCAAGCGGGTCAGCTCGAAGTAGTGGGTGGCGAACAGGGTGTAAGCGCCAATCTTGCTCGCCAGTTGCTCGGCGCAGGCCCACGCCAGCGAGAGGCCGTCGTAGGTGCTGGTACCTCGGCCAATCTCGTCCATCAGCACCAGACTGCGGGCGGTGGCGTTGTTGAGGATGTTGGCGGTCTCGGTCATCTCCACCATAAAGGTGGAGCGGCCGGAGGCGAGATCGTCCGATGCCCCGATGCGGGTGAAGATGCGGTCGATGGGGCCGATGCGGGCGCTGTCGGCGGGCACGAAGGCACCGATATGGGCCAGCAACACGATCAGCGCAGTCTGGCGCATGTAGGTCGATTTACCGCCCATGTTGGGGCCTGTGATGATCAGCATCCGCCGCTCCCGCTCCAGCCGGATGGGGTTGGCGATAAAGGGATCGCTCATCACCTGCTCCACCACCGGATGGCGGCCCGCCTCGATCAGGATCTGATCCTCATCGATGAGCGTCGGGCATCGGTAGTCGAGGGTCTCGGCCCGCTCGGCCAGGTTGGCCAGCACGTCCAGCTCCGCCAGTGCGGCAGCGGACTCCTGCAGATCGCCGAGGTGGGGCAGCAGGGCATCGAGCAGCTCTTCGTAGAGGCGTTTCTCCAGTGCCAGCGCCTGAGCCTGGGCGGTGAGCACCTTGTCCTCGTATTTTTTAAGCTCATCGATGATGTAGCGTTCGTTGTTTTTCAGCGTCTGACGGCGGATGTAGTGGGCCGGCACCAGATGGCTGTTGGCGCGGCTCACTTCGATATAGAAGCCGTGCACCTTGTTGTAACCCACCTTGAGGGTGTTGATGCCGGTCAGCAGCTTCTCCCGCTCCTCGATGCGGGCGAGGCTGGCAGTGGCGCCGTTGGCCAGATCCCGCAGCTCGTCCAGCTCCTGATTGAAGCCGTCACGGATGACGCCGCCATCGCGGATCAGCACCGGTGGCACCTCCATCACCGCGCGCTCCAGCAGGTCGAGCAGCTCGGGGAAGGTGCTGGCGCGCTCGGCCAGCTGCTGCACCGCTTCGTGTTCATTGTCCGCCAGCAGGCGTTGCAACTCGGGCAGCTGGGCGAACGCCTGACGCAGGCGGGTGAGGTCGCGGGGACGGGCCGAGCGCAGGGCGAGACGGGCCAGCACCCGCTCCACATCGCCGACCTGACGCAACAGGTTGCCCAACTCGTCGTAGAGGTTCTGCTCGATGAGCTCCTTGATGGTGCTCTGGCGGCCTTTGAGGATCACCCGATCGCGGATCGGTTGGTGGATCCAGCGCTTGAGCAGGCGGCTGCCCATGGGGGTGGCGGTGCGATCCAGCACCTCGGCCAGGGTATTTTCATAGCCACCGGCCAGATTCTGGGTCAGCTCCAGATTGCGGCGGGTGGCGGCATCCATGATGACGGCATGATCGGGCTGTTCGAGGCGCACGCTGCGAATGTGGGGCAGTGCGGTGCGCTGGGTGTCCTTGACGTACTGCATCAGGCAACCGGCAGCGCACAGGGCGGTCTCGCTCTGCTCGACGCCAAAGCCCACCAGATCCTGGGTACCGAATTGTTGGCAGAGCAGCTTGCGGGCAGTCCCGAGCTCGAACTCCCACTCCGGGCGCCGGCGCAGACCGCGGCGACCCTCGACGTGGTGCAGGAAGGCGAAGGATTCGGGGTAGAGCAGCTCCGCCGGATTGGTGCGCTGCAGCTCCGCCAGCAGGGTCTCTTCTTTTTCGAACTGGTTGATGAAGAAGCGGCCGGAGCCGATGTCCATGGTGCCATAGCCGAAGCGGCGGCCATCGTGGTAGACGGCGGCGATCAGGTTGTCCTGCCGCTCGCTGAGCAGCGCCTCGTCGGAGACGGTGCCCGGAGTGATGATGCGGATCACCTTGCGCTCCACCGGCCCCTTGCTGGTGGCGGGATCCCCCACCTGTTCGCAAATGGCGGCAGATTCGCCGAGCTGGACCAGCTTGGCCAGATAGCCCTCGATGGCGTGATAGGGAACGCCCGCCATCGGGATGGGGCTGCCAGCCGACTGGCCACGCTTGGTCAGGGAGATATCGAGCAGTTGGGAGGCCTTGCGGGCATCGTCATAGAACAACTCGTAGAAGTCGCCCATCCGGTAGAACAGCAGGATCTCGGGATTCTCGGCCTTGAGGCCAAGGTACTGCTGCATCATTGGTGTGTGATTGTGGAGATTCTCTATTGCTGACATGTAGTTATCTCTCTTTACATGCTTATATTACAATGGCTTATGGTGTTTTCGTGGTCTCTTGTTTGCTCTGAGAGTCTCACTCGATCTCACCCAATCGCAGGCGAAAATGTAGGTTGAAGTGTAGGTTTTGATTTTGTAGCCTACAGTGACATTAAGCCCTATGCATGCGGCCAAGCTAGGAGAGCGTATGCATCAGCCATAGGAGGTCGGTTATGCCAGCGGACAAGGGTAACAAAGCACTGTCCTTTAGAGCAATTGAAGTCATGAAGCCATCGGATAGCGATAAGGCTGATAATGGGGTCAACAGAGGGCTTCGTGTCACTTGCGGAAAGACAGGTAAAAAGACATTTTTCTATCGTTATACGAGCCCAGTAACAAATAAGTTAACCCAAATCTCACTTGGGGTATTTCCAGCCGTATCCTTGGAGCAGGCCCGTATAAAACTACGGGAGCTCAAGCTCATCAGGCAACAAGGCCGGTGTCCAGCTACTGAAGCAAGAGCTGCCGCGCTTGAGCTTAAACAAAAAGTCAAGAATGAGAGTGAGCTAGGGAAGTTTACCCTTAAAGCGATGATCGATCTTTATCTAAAGAACCATATAGAGGATCAACGTTTACCTAATGGTACTATAAAGAGTGGGGCAAGGAAAAAGAAAGGTCAGGCTGAGGCTAGGCGCACTCTTTACGGTGATGCGGTTCCAATGCTTGGTGACCAATTAGCTCGTGATGTGAGTCGACAAGATATGATTGATCTTGTTATGTCTATTATAAAGCGAGGTGCTAATGTTCAGGCTGGGAATGTTTTGCGGGAGGTTTTGGCTGCATATGATTACTCGATGGGATTGGGTAAATTCGATGACCAATTTATTAACCCTGCGCTCCAAGCTAAGGTCAGTTTGGCTAGAACCAAGGTCAAACTAACTTCTAAGAAAGGCAGCCGTTTTTTTAGTAATGATGAACTGAAAATATTTTTGAACTGGTTGCCAAATTCAAAATTCACTGATGTGCAGAAAAATATTCTTAGGATGACTTTATGGACTGGCTGTCGTACAGGGGAAATATGTGAGGCTACTTGGCGTGATATAGATATTAACGAAGGCATATTTTACATTCGAGAGTCTAAAACAGGAGTGGCAAGAGAGGTCCAACTTCCACGTCAATGCATAACCTTTCTTAAAGAAAATAAAATCGGCAATGAGCTTTATTTATTCCCATCTCAGCGAACAGGTAAGCCCATAAAACAAAAGCAGTTGACTGAAACTACTTGGGTTATGAGGTGTGGGAATGTAATGCTAGATATTCCGCATTGGACGCCACATGACCTCCGGCGTACCGTTAGAACAGGGCTCTCGCGTTTACAATGTCCAACAGAAGTTGCAGAGGCTATTCTTGGGCACTCGAAGAAAGGGTTGATCGGGACATATGATCTTCATCAGTACACCGAGCAAAGTCGAGAATGGTTGCAACGTTGGGCGGATCACCTAGATACATTGCATAGCTCGAGTTGATGAACTTCTGATATGCGGTGACACCACAGAATGTCGATCCGGAATTTGGAGCCTGTAAATAATTCTGTGTAACTGCCAATTCCATTACAGGTGACCGTTCAGGTGGTCACCGAATTCGATAATTATAATTCTGGATAAGCATTATTTCCAACGTTCATGAGTAACGTTCGTGTTCTTTGGTACAACATTCAGGATCAACATATGCGATGCACTGTTTTGCTTGGATCTTGTAGCGCTGAGCGTTCTACGTACGTGACACTAGAGGTATCTTACCTTGAGCACAGTTGCCAAAAATCTTGTCGTGCTACGTCACCAGTTGGTGAGCAGAGCCCTTCAAAGGATTTTCGATACCCACACTTATTCTCCCTATAAGATGGCAAAATCCCTCTTGATGTGTTAAACGCGCGTGCGCGCGCGTTTAATCGCGCGCGCGATATACACGCATGATACAACGCAGAATGTGGCGATAACGCACGTAGCGATATGAACGTGTACGTGCGCGTCCATACATCGTTATGTGTTGTGGTTGTGCAGGGCAGTTCAAAAGCCGCGATCGTGATTCTTTAGAATGCGTCCCTAGTATTCGAACAGTCGTTATGAGCGGCGACATCGAGGGAAAGAACACATCAAGTTTTCGCTGTTCTCGAAATCTGTAAATGACCTTTGACTATTACAAAGGAGTCATTTATGAAACACGAAACATGTTTGCTGAGCCTGGCTGAAGTCATCGAATGCTGCACAATTTCTCGCGCAACAATTTATCGTTTGATGGCGCAGGGAAACTTTCCGAGATCAGTTCAGCCGAAAGGTTGTCGTCGAGTTGCATGGCGTTCCTCCGATATACAAGCATGGATGAGTAATCTGCAATACACCGACAAAAAATGAAACCACTCATTTCATTCATGAAGGGTGAGTCTAAATATTCAACCTGATTTTTGTTCTACTCTCCTTACATCTCCGCCTAAGCTCTACGTTTTTAACTTGGTAGTCAGAACCAATGCGACATTGTTGTCGAAAGATATCGCAACAATGAGTTTGTTCGTGTGGTAGTGCGAACGTTAAATATAGCGAATGGCTTCGCGTGGGAATACGCAATGGAGTCAGTGCCGAGACTTTGAAAATGAAAAAGTTCATGAAAGCCAAAATTGAAAATGTCATTGCAATTGAATCGTTGCTTCCAAAATTTGAGACCCATGAAGATTGTTGGCATGAGAACAAAATTAGAGTAAGCAAACTTTCTAATTCTAATAAATATGGCGCGAATGTGCTGGCTGAAAAACTATCAGATTGCGATGAGGAGAGGCCTTGTTTTAGTTTGGCATGCCATGAATGTGTACGACGATTACGACTTAAAAAGATAAGTCAGTTAGCGCTGTTCTGTGAAGATTATAAAGAGTGGAAATTTGCGACGTTCATCTATTATGACGAAATGGTTCGCGAATTAAGTCACATTGACACCCCTCGTTTGAAAAATAGGTTGTATAAGCAATTGGATCGTGCAGGTATAACTGATGTTGTTATAGGGTATTTTGAAGTTGATTTTCAAACGGAATATAATCATTGGCTTCCCCATTTTCATCTGTTAGTGAAATGTAGGAACTCCCATACTCCAGAATGGGAGAGACTACGTAAGCTTTTCCAGAAACAGGATGTACCAAACAATATCAATGTTATAAAATTCTGCCCTGTTGAGGTTAAGGAACTCAAAGATCCATTGAGGCAGATAGCTTACACTTGTAAGTTTATGTGGCAGCGGAAGGGGTTTTTTATTGGTAAAGATGACCGTAGGAAAAGCAAAAAATATAGGTTGCCAAAAGGTAAATTCATAGACGCATTACTGAAGCTTGATTCATTGAAATTAGTTGATGTAGAGTTCATGTATAGGGTGCAACAAAATGGAGCAACGTTGACGGAGTCTGTCCATGGTAAAAAATGATACTTTGCTATTCCATGCTGTTAGATTATGTCTACAGTACGGTAGAACTATCTACTGGCTATATTAGGTGGCTAACACTAATCATCAGGCTGCGGTCTGGTTTGCAGCCTGATGAGTTAGTGACTGTCACGTATCCACGTATCATATCCTAACGGCAGGTCTTTCAATAACGCACGGCTTTCACGCCAATTGGGAAGGTGACGATTCATCAGTGCTTCGAATCGGGCATTGTGATGCCGCTCCAGCAGATGGATTAGTTCATGTACAAGGATGTATTCGAGGCATGTCACTGGTTTCTTGGCTAGTTCAAGGTTGAGCCAAATTCGGCTCGCCTCACGATTACATGTCCCCCATTTTGTCTTCATTTTTTTGATACCCCAGTGTTGCAACTGGGTACCAAGAATGGGTTCCCACAAGGCTAGGAGAGCAGGAACTCGTTGCTTGAGCTGAGAGCGATACCACTCGGTTATCACCAGATTTCGGTTAGCAAGAGTTGTTTCAGGATTCACAAACAGTGCCAGTTTTCGGCTTCCCTTGATGAGAACTTCATGGCGGCCAACACGCTCAATTACCTCTAGTCGGTAACGTTGACCCCACAAGTGATGGCTTTCCCCGCTGACTAATTCACGTTCACTTTGGCGGGGTTGCGCCACAAAATTGCGCTGTTGTTGCTTAATCCAAGGTAGCCGACGAATGATGGCCACCCTGATTGCTGTCTCACTCATGGCAAGCGGGGCCGAGACTCGAACCTTGCCATCCGGTGGCAATACATCAAGATGCAGGTGCTTGATTGCTTTGTGATGTAGCTCGATTGTCAAAGGGCCAATGTGTAAGGTCGTACTCAATGATACTCCTGCTGTGCTTTGACCAACGTCATGATTTCTGCCACATCGATATCATAGCCTTGTACCTCTTCACGAATCGCATTGGCCAGTTCCCGCTCCTTGAATCGATCGCCTAGCCACTCCGCTTTTTTGGTATAGCGAATAGCCGTATCGAGCTTTGCAACCAACACCTCATCTTGGCCAAAGTTGTCGAATAGTGCTCTTTTGGCGCTGGTGTCAACAGATTCAGGGTAGTGTTGATGGTGTTGTCCATCGGGATTAACAACCTGCTTGGCCAGTGCTAGAACCTGCTCCAAGTAGTCTTGGTACTCGATAGCTTTTTTGCGTCGCAGCTTGATCAACTCGTCGAGTAGTACAGACATCTGTGCGTAATACTTTGGGTTGACTGGATTTTCATCGACGATGGTTTTGCGAATGTTGTTCTCTATGGCTTCGGCCATGGCTTCGGGATCCTTTTTGATCCCTTCTGGCAGGGAGTCGAGAGCGGCCGTTCCCTTGGCGTTGATGAGCTGCAGCAAACCACGATCATCAAAGTCGATCAGAAGTTCGCTGTCATCGGCGCGGATATACATATCGAGCAGGGCTCGCATGGCAGGTTCATACTGCCGCATGTCAACTTTATCACCGCTGGCGGACTTGATCTCATCGCGGACGTTCGTGTAATGAGCCACCTCGGCTTTGATATCCGAGGCTTGTTTCACTGTATACCCTGCTGCGTTCATCTCGTTGGCAAGGTTCATGTAAGCTCGAAGCAGCTTGGCGACACTTTGATAAAGGGTTAGGCGTAGCGACTCTTTTTCCGGCTGGTCACTGCTGTTAGTGCCTGACGTCCCGCAAAAATAGTGAATGTAGTCAGCCGTGTGGCGAGGTGCTAGCACGGGTTCGCACAATCCGCGAACCATTTCCAGAGCGTTGTCCAAATCTTCACGTGCAAGGGTGAGTCTGTCTTTGAGTAAACCAGCCACGTCCTCCTTGTCGTAACCATCAAACGCTTCGCCGGTGTAGTCACTGATCGCCTTATCAAGCGACTTGAACAGGTCCTTGTAATCGATGATGTAGCCATACTCTTTATCATCACCATCGAGTCGATTGACCCTGCAGATTGCTTGGAAGAGGTTATGATCTGCCATCTGCTTATCAATGTAGAGGTACGTGGCTGGAGGGGCATCGAAGCCGGTCAGTAGCTTGTCTACAACGATCAGTAGCTTCATCTGCCCCGGCTCGTCGACAAACCGAGCCTTGACGAGAGTCTCAAATTCCTCGACTCGACTGGCTGCGGCGTTTTCACTCTGTTCAAAGTAGTCCGCCAACATCTTGCGATAGGTCTGATATTTAAACAGCATTTCCGTCAGACCTGCATCACTCGCCTGTCCCTTGATACTTGTAGCAGTGGGCTGGTAGCTGGTCACTATGGCGCACTTACCCGCGAGTTCGGTTTTGCTAAATAGCTCATACAGGGTGCAAGCCTGATGGATACTGGCGCACACCAAAATGGCATTGCCATGACCATCTTTCAAACGGGGGCGCTGGCTCATGTCCAACAGGATATCCATCATGATCTTCTCCAGCCGATTCTTGCTGGAGAGCAGCTTCTGCATCGACCCCCACTTCTGCTTCAATTGAGTGCGAGCAAGGTTGGAGATCCCTGATGTTTTGGCGGTGAACCACTCATCAATTTTCTTCTCGGAGGTGAGATGCTGGTCGATGTCCCGAGCCTCATAGCGAAGATCCAGCACAACCCCATCACGGATGGCCTCATCAAACTTGTAGGTATGAATGTAGGGGCCAAATATCTCGATGGACTTTTGCTTGTCTTTCTTCATCAATGGCGTGCCCGTGAAGCCGAAGAATATAGCCTCTGGCAGAATGCGCTTCATGGCCTCGTGTAGTTTGCCGGATTGAGTACGGTGGCACTCATCGACAAACACAAACAAGTTCCCTTTGGGTTTGAAGTCACTGGGCAAGCAGTGGGTCAGCTCCGCAATGTAGTCGTCAGCGTCTTCATATTGATCCGTGTTGGACTGTTCTTGCTCCCCTTGACGGCCAAATTTATGTACCAAGGAGCAGATTAACCAAGGGGAAGTCTGGTTTAGCGTGGTGACCAGATCCGCACCGCTTTGGGTTCGGTAGATGGTCTCTGCTACCCCGTTGAAGACTTTCTCAATCTGTTCATCGAGCTCGGTTCGGTCAGTGATCAGCAGCACTCTGGCATCAGTCACGTTCTCGCGGATCCACTTGGCCAGCCACACCATCGTCAAGCTTTTGCCTGAACCTTGGGTGTGCCAAATGATGCCCCCTTCGCGTCGTGCGATATATCGCTTTGCTGCCTCAATACCGAAGAATTGGTTGTGCCGACAGGTCTTTTTTACACCGGCATCGAACACAATGAAGTCATGGATGATCTGTAGAAAGCGCGGCTTGTTGCATAGCTCCACCAGATGATTATCAAGGGGGCTTTCACAGATGCCTGGTGAATCTGATTTCCATTCCAGCCAATACTTTTCAGCCGTCTCGATGGTGCCGTAGCGTAAACCTTGGGTATCGTTACCGGCCATGACCAGTTGCATGGTGGTGAAGAAATTGCGGATGAAGCTCTTCTCTTGGTTATCCAGATTCTGCCGAATGCCTTCGGATACCGAGATTGTGGAGCGTTTGAGTTCTATTACCCCAAGCGCTATGCCATTGACGTAGAGCACCAGATCGGGGCGCTTCTTGTTCTCCCCCTTGACGCTGACCTCTTCGGCAATGGCAAAATGGTTGTCGTTTGGGTTTTTCCAGTCGATGAGCCATACCGTCTGATTCTGTTCGCCCGCGCCAGTTTTATCCTTGATGCCGTAGCGCAGCAGGTTGTAGACATCCTTGTTGGCGTAGTAGAGCGTTTTGCCTTCACCCAGTGCACTCGCCTGATCCAGTTGGCGCAAGGCTCGCGTAATCAGGGCATCATTGACTCCACGCTTCTTGAGCCAGGGGGTCAAGATCGACTCCTCAACGTTGCGATTGTTGTCTCGGTGGTGCCAGTTGCCAAGGTACTCCCATTGCAACTGCTCCTGAAATAGATCGATGACTCGCTGCTGGGTGACCAGCTCTTTTTGACCCACTTTACCCATTAGGACGTCTTCCATTTGAACCATGGGTTGGCGATGGTTGCATGCAGTCAAGACAGGGAACCACGGCTAACCTGCAATACGCGATGACATTGTCCACAGCAGGGCCTGAAATACAGGCCCTTGTTCCAGAAATCAGGAATGCAGACAAAGATTTAACTCTTGGTTGGAGTCAGACAAGACTACCAGATTTGGATAAGAAGTGTGTCCCGTTAGCGCGCATGTCATCAGTGATATGCAGGGAAGCTCTGCTGCAAGCGGGTCAGGGCAATGCCCAAGCTCTTGTCATCGAAGAGCTTGGCCTTACGTTGTGCCCATTTGCCACCTTTGGGCCAACGGATAAGTCCTGCCCGCAGCGCCTCTACGGTTGGTTCGCATCCTTCTTGGTTTACCAGCCAGTCAACGGTTGCTAGCAGCTCCATTCCATAGGGGGACTCAAATCCGTCGATAAGCGCAGCTGCTTGCTCCAGCGCGGGTAAGTAAGCTCGCGCCTCGGTATGCAAATAGGTGGCAAGTTGTTGCTTTTTGTCATCATTGAACCAGATGACATCAAAGGGTTTGCTGTCTGGGATCCGCTTATCTGATTTGAGATAACTGCCGTCCATTGCATTCAGCAAATGGGCTAGATTATTGGCATAAGGCCCGTAATGGTGTGCCGTGAAGTGCAACTGCAGCGGATCTTGTGGCGCCGTTTGACGAATAAAGCGCTCCAGAAACCATGCCAGTTTTTGAATTTCCAGCAGGCTGCACTCCATGCCAAGAAACCAGTAGCGACGGACTAGTTCGGCAATCAAGGCGCGGGCTGGTGTGAGATGTTCGACGCCAGTACGTTTGGCAACATTTTGGTACTGGTTGCTGGGTTCAAACAACAGGATTTCAATATCCAGATCACCGAGAGCCTCTTCAATGGCCTGTTTTACTTCAGGCCATGGTAGGCCACCATTGCCTGCTCCTAGCGGGGGGATGGCGATAGATTTGACGTGATTTTGCACAAGCCAATGTCGCAGATCTTGTAAGCCTTCCTGAATCCATGCCATCTGGGATGGAGATCGCCAATGTTGCTTGGTGGGAAAGTTGATGATCCAGCGGGGGCCGAGTAGCTCACCAGTTTCGGTGATGAACATCTTGCCAGTGGTCACTTGCCCTGACTTACAGGCAGCCGCATAGCGAGCCATGTTGTCGGGAAAGCGCTCTTTAAACATCAGCGCAATACCCTTACCCATAACACCAACGGTGTTCACTGTATTCACCAATGCCTCAACAGGCGCATCCAGCAGGTTGCCAGTGGTGTATCGAATCATCAGAAATACCATCCAGAACGAACATGAACCGGTCGGGCGACACCCAATTGGGCCATCGTTTGCTCAACCTGAGCCTTTGTCTCTTCGTTGTAACACACCACGCCGACTAATGCCTCAACGGGACAGTGTTGATGCACCAACGCCTCTGCTTGGTAGCGTTCGAACTTGGCGGGGTCATCTGGGTTTCGTTTGAAGTCACGCCGTTGCAAAATGGGCCAGTCGATGCGGTTCAGTTCCCCCAGATCATCGTAGAAATTGGCCCATTGATAATAGGCGTGGCTGTCGGTAAACAGGAATGCCAACTCCAGCTCGGCAATTCGATGCAGACTAGATACCAGGATCAGGATCTCGTCATTACTGCGCTGCGGCACGCCCCTCCCTGAGTGGATATTGCTGAGCATGGGAGAAAAGGGAGTGAAATAGAATGGCACGTAGTCGTTCAATACCCCGAAAGGCGCCAGCGGCACCGGATGATGGGCGCGCTTGCTGATCAACTCGGCCAAACCAATATGTACCCAAGAATCACTCTGCTCGGTTGCGTTGCCCGCCCACAGACCATGAGTCAAAATCCATGGCAGATTATCGCGATGCACGATACGAAAGATCAGCGCCTTCTCTGGATTGAGACTGCGACTGTAGTCATATGGCATTGGTCTGGTTCTCCCGTATTATGTCTGGTCGCATGGCAAAGCATGTAATAGAACATCTAACATCTCGTCTTCATGGCGTTTCATTGCCTCAATGTGCCAGTCATCTGACTCCATCATCAAATATTGTTTAATGCTGTCGATTACCCCACCTGCGTAGTGTTCTTGTTTGGCTTTGGGCAAATAGTCACTTAGACGTGAATTTTTTTCATGGCTAATCAGACAGAGATTGCCAAATGCATTCAGGTGCTCACTTGGCCATAGTTTCCCTCCTCTAGGATGCTGTGGGTAGTAGTGTTCCACCGAACTGCGAGAGGTGAATTGAAAGTTGGCAATAGTGCTGTCTTTGTTAGCCGCACTACGATTCCTTTGCCATAAGAGATAATCGAGAAAGTTAAAGATCAGATTGTTCTCTATCTGTCCGTAACAGAGACGCTGCCTCACCATATTTCTGTCGATCTGCTCTTGTACTGTTTGAGGCAGATCTTCCTGCCGATAGATCATATCGAAATAGTCGGCCTCGGTGTCAGCCAGGAAACGGTCAAAAACAAACCTCTTGGCAACCGACTCCAGATAGACCAGATAGTCAGCGGCTTGTATCGGTTGCTGCGCGTCATTGAAGAGCCAGTGAAGTGCCGCATTGAGCCAATGCTTATAGACCATAGTCGGAGCGGAGACATGAAAAGCTGCCAGCAACATCGCAAGTTGCTGATTGATGTCATTCTCACCCTTTTCATTACTAAATGATTTCGGATAGTCGGTGCTTCCGCCACTGTCTTTCTTGTAGCTTTTCAGACTCCAGCCTGTCTTATTTGCAGCGTATTCACGCTTGATAACATACGAGTCAAACAGATGCTTGCAGCGCAGTAAGGCAAAGGTGAATGCCTTGGTGCCTTCAATAGCTTGCGCCTTTCCGATCCCCCCCTGCGTTGGGTTGCCACGGAGCAGATAGTCGTCAAAGGTATCCAGCAGCCGTTTATCATCGAGGGGAATATCCTGTTTGAGCAGGACACGCAGCACATGCAGCAGGAAATTCGGGAAGTTGATCACTGAGTGGAAGCGTTTCGCGCCATCATCATCAAGTTGCTCAGTGTGTTTGCCCACCGGTTGTTGGATCAGCGCTTCAAGACTCAATGAAATTGGTCTATCCATCACGGCAGCTTGCCCATCCCCAAGCAGCTCACTCAAAGCGTCAAAGCTATCGACACGCAGTTGATACCACTCTTGACCAAACAATTTCGACCGCTCGGAGGTGGTAAAACCAGCTTGCACATACTTGTCGATATTGGCGCAAGCGTCCCACACCTTATGCAGAGCATACTCGCTACTGGCTTTTTCAATCGGGTCAGGGATTTGATTCATTACCGCCAGCAAACGGGCTTTAAGCACCTCATGTTTTACGAGCTGCTCACCGCGACTGTTCATCACCTCGAAATAGTGATTGAGATCTGTCTTTGGCGGCACTGGGACCCGGAGGATCTCGACGTGGTTTAGCAGATACTCCGCGAACGCGGTGGGACTGACATCACGCGCCTTCAACTTATTTCTCAGCACGTTGTGAATTATCCGGTAACCACGCAGGATGGCGTCATTAATCTCGGTCATACCCGTTAACTGAGGCGGGTTACCTTCCAGTTGGCCATTGAACAGTGCAGAAAGGGTTTGGCGGGAATGCTCACGGCATTCGAAGTCGATATTGGGTTGACGATACCAGTCGAGTTCAACACCGAGCGATCGCCCTTGATTGCGTAAATAGGTTACCAACAACGACAGCGTTGTCAGTCGTTGCTGGCCATCGATCACTTCATATATCGCTCGATCGGCCTCACGCTCCCGTGCGGATACCACCAAGCTGCCGATATAGTAGCGCTTCCTCTTGGGCTGATAGTCGAGCACATCCTCAATCAGCTGAATTATCTCGGCTTCTTCCCATGCGTAGTTGCGCTGATACATAGGGATCAGATAGCTCACCTGCTCCTCTGGCGGGGTGTTACCCAGCAGCTTGCCCACTGAGAGAAGGGTGATCATCTCATCGCTCATCGAGATACCCCATTTTGTCAAATAATGCTTTCAATTCATCAATCTTGGTGCCATTAACCTTGGTCACGGTCGGCACCTCATATTGCAATAACAGCTGGGGATTAGTCGCCTCACGTAACACCTTGAACATATTTTTTCGCCCGACCACATAGTTATCCATACTGGCCAACTGCACAGAATACATATCAAGGCGCAAGGCATAGGCCCAGATAAAGATCTTCTCTATCGCTTTGGAGAGGTGCGTGGCGCCGAACTTGTCGAAGTAGTAGAGCAACAAACAATCGAACATTGTTCGCACATAGCGATCACCGGTACGATGGCGGCCCTGGTAGTCGGCAAGCACCATAAGTATCTCGCGGGCATAGCCCTCGAGCTTATAACGCTCCATCAACGCCGAACCGTTAAACAGAAATGTCAGCCCCTGATAGTGCTTAATCATCTCGAAGAAACGACGACCGTTGATAATGGTTTGATCCAGCTGAAACGGAAACGCCATATGCAGTTCATCAACTTTGTTATGAACTATCCGCAACGCGGAGATGCAAGGAAAGGCTTCGCTGTTGGCCAGATTAACCCCTTTGAATAGCGCCACGTCATCCTTGCCAAAGTAACGGGCAGGTTTCCCTGTAATCCAACGTCGAATGCGATAAAGATGTTCACCAAACAGGGCTTCTAATACATCCCCATTACTATTTTCCCAACTGGATACGGTGGCAGTTTTAAGCGGCTCATCCAACGCTGAAAATTCTCGTAAATGGAAAGCCTTGAGCAAATCATGGGGGGCCAGATCTCGTCCGCGCGCATTTTGTGAATCAAAAAACTGGAATGCTTCTGAGATATCAAACAGCGTCACCTGTACCAGTTCACAGCGGTTCAGCAGAAAGTCGATCTGTTTCTCATCAAAATCGGCGCGCGCGACCCGCCTGCGGATCACCTGATAGTTCTCCCGGATATTGTGTTGTGACACTGTGTGAGTGAAATCGGGATGTATCATGCTCGATTTCAGCGTGTTCAACTGCTTTCGCAGGTTAGGGTTGGTCAGTGCGGCGAGTTTCTCATTGAGTAGTGCATGAAGGATTAACAGCAGTGTGATGGTCCGTTGCTGACCATCAACAATGTCCCGGATACGCATGCCCGCCCCAGTATCTTCCTGAGATGGGGGCTCATATAACACTAACGTACCCAATCGATAAGCATCTTTTTCTTGGTGTAAGGCCAGATCATCCAGCAGTTGCTCGACATGTCTGGTCGTCCACTTATAGGGACGCTGGTAGGGCGGGATCACCAACGTGGGGTCAGCCAGTAACTGGCTGACCTTGATCACCTTGTACTGCAAGGTGTGGGGATGGGTCACTGATACGGCTGTCATTCAACCTGTTCCACAGGCAGACGGATACGGCCGGTCAGCAGTTGCTGCATCATGCCTTGTTTGAGGGCGCGGGCCTTCTCCAGCTTCTGGGTTAACGCCTGCAGCTCGTTATCCATATCGGATAAAATAGTGGCGATGGCAGTTTGTTCTTCCTTTATGGTTGGAAGATACAATGGAATCTTTTTAATTAATCCAGCTGTATAGCTTAATTGCTTTGTTCCTTGGCAGTATTTAAAAGCCAAGTTTTCTCCATTGTGCACATACCAATAATACAGGTATTCTGATGACAATTTTTCATTCGGATAAATTGCCATGCATGATTGGTTTGTTGTAGCTGGCCTACCAACAATACCACAAGCACCTCGTGTACCTGCAGCTTCAAGACCAGTAATTGCCATTAGGAAAGTTCCTTGAGGGTGAACATTTAAATTTGACTTCTTAATGGCTTCATCACTGATCTTCTCAATCGTGTCATTAATAATGCAATAATTTAACTCACCGCTTGTAATCCAGCGATTTGTTCCCTTATAAAAATCTTTATTTCCTCGATAAGGTGTAGCACCACTGGAGCATGAATCCACAACATCATTAAATGTATAACACCCCCAATCCTCTGGGATTTGTCCCAGCTCGCTGGATTTATAACCTTTTGGGGTGCCATCAGGGCGCATGGCAAACTGCGGCAGGCGGGTTCGACCGGTCAGCAGTTGCTGCATGGCGGCGGTCTTTATGGCCTGTTTCTTGGCGATCAACTGCCCCAAGCTAACAATCAGAGCATCACTATCGGAGAGTACTGTCGCAATTGCTAATTGCTCTTCCGTTGGAGGAATTGCGCATTGTATTCTTTCAAGAGAGGCTTTATTTAATTTAAATCGCCCAGCACCCTGCCGAGTTAGATAAATAGAGATATCGCGATTTCTGAAAAACCAGTAAAACCACTTTGCAGAACCAACATTTCCCTTAATCAGGTGTGCATGATTGTTAACGTTGAACTTCCCACTAACCAGTTGGGTCTGATTAAATGAGTCAAACTTTAAGAAATGGTCTCCATCCTCACCAATCAGAGCGAATTCACCCTCAACTCGATATTCATTAATATAGCCTTGTATCTTCGTTGGACCGTAGTATGGATAAGAACCACTCATGCCATCACGTACTTTAGAACTAATTGGCAATCTTAGATTGTTACAAACAGTAAATGAATCGCCCACAAGCATAACTTCCCAATCCTTGGGAATTACCCCCACCTCGGTCTGCTTATAGCCCGTCGGAATAGCCTGCGTGGCCACCTTCTCGCCTTCTTTATGCTGAATCATCTGTTCCGCCATTATGCCCACTCCAGCCCCATGGCCTTCAAATGGGCCGCTACCTTGGCCTCCAGCTCGCTCACGTTTTGGGTGAGTTTTGGCAGGGAACGGCTGTAGCGCTCCTCCAGCTCCTTGACCCGATTCGCCAACTGCTGGGTAACCCGCTCAACCTCGGCTTCCAGTGCGCCGCGCAGGCTCGCCTGCCATTTATCTTCAACCAGCAGGGTTTTAATCTCGTTATCCTGCAGCTTGGGGTAGTGAGCAAACACCGCCTTATCGAGAGTGTCGCTGGCCTCTTTGTGGGCCTTCTTGGCGCGAGTCTCGGCGTCGAACAGCTGCTGCGCCTGCTTGAGCACAGCCAGTTCTTCTTTGTCGATGGCGGCCTTGATACGCGCCTTGACGCTGGCGGCGGTCACCTTCTCCTTGTCGTTCATCGCCTCGACCAGACCGCCCTCTTCCCCGCTCTGCTCCTCAATAAAGCTCTCCAGTGCCTGGCTTGCTTCATCAAGCGCGGCTTGCAGGGTATCGAGCTCTTTTTGTTCATTGGCAAAGAAGCGGGCCACCAGCAAGGCGGGTGGGAGCAGCTCAGCCTTGTACTTAGCCTTGCTAATTACCAGATCCGGGCTCTCTTTGATCTTTTCGCCCTTGTCGGCAATCAGCTCGCGCAGGACCCGACCCGCTGGCCAACCATCCTGAGAGAGGACATAGAGATCGTCTTGCAGCTGGTTCTGCCAGTAGTCCATCAGCAGCTGATAGATGGCGTAGGGATCGAGCAGCTCACCGGTCGCCTCGGCGGCGGCGCGATAGTGCTCAAGCAGCGCTTCACTCACCTCGTCGATCAGCGCCTTGGGCGAGTCCCCCTTGGCAAACTCGCCGAACTGGCACTCGCTAAACCACTGGACGAACGGCGCCAGCGCCGCCTGTTTGAAGCGGGCAAACTCCTCACAGGCCAGTATGGTGCCCTTGACCTTGGCGGCGGCTACCTGCGCCTCACTGTAACCGGGACGCAGCGGAGCAAACAGGGTGGCCTTGAGGGTCGGGAATACCCGCCAGTAGGGACCAAGCACCGCGATATCGCGCTCGGGGATGCCCCCTTGCAGGTGACCAGCCAGATCGTGCAGGTCCTCCCCTTCGCTGCCATCGATATAGCGCGGGATATTGAGGTTGTAGTCGTTGCGGGCGATCTCGCCAAGTGGCACCCAGCGGCTGTAACCTTCCAGGGTCAGGCCACGGGTGAAGGTGTCGACAATCTTGTGGATGTCTTGCTCGCGCAGCCGGTTCTTGTTGCCATCTTTGATAAAGCCTTTGCTGGCATCGATCATAAACAGCCCTTGCTCATTGCTGGCCAATGCGCCCTCAACCTGAACAGAAAGGGCGCGGGTGTGGGCGCTCTCTTTGTCGATGACGATGATGCAAGCGGGAATACCGGTGCCGTAGAAGAGGTTGGCAGGCAGGCCGATGATCCCCTTGATATAGCCCTGCTTGAGCAGGTTCTCGCGAATACGCGCCTCGGCATTACCGCGAAACAGCACGCCGTGGGGCAGGATCACCGCGCCCTTGCCGGTGCTGTTGAGGGACGCCAGAATATGGAGCAGGAAGGCATAGTCACCGTTCTTCTCGGGCGGGACCCCCCAGTGAAAACGATTGAAGAGATCCTTGTCGGGATTCAGGCCGTTGGTCCAGTTCTTGTTCGAAAATGGGGGGTTGGCCACGGCAAAGTCGAAGCTCTTAAGGCGATCATTGCCCTCTTTCCACTGAGGGTCGGTGAGGGTATTGCCCTTCCAGATCTTGGCGGTGGCGTTGTCGTGCAGGATCATGTTCATCCGCGCCAAGGCACTGGTGGCATTATCCATCTCCTGACCATAGATGGTGAGGCCCCGTGGGGCTTCATCACTGGCTTTGAGTAACAAGGACCCTGAGCCACAGGTGGGGTCATAGACGGTAGCATCTTGCGATGTCTGTTTGTTGATGCCGACCACCTTGGCCAGAATGCGCGACACTTCTGCCGGGGTATAGAATTGCCCCTTGGATTTGCCCGATTCGGTGGCAAAGTGACGCATCAGGTATTCGTAGGCATCACCCAGCAGGTCATCACCATCGGCACGGTTGGCGGAGAGATCCAGCCCCTCAAAAGTGGCCACCAGATTGGTGAGACGATCCACCATCTCTTTGCCCTTGCCGAGCTTGTCTTCATCGTTGAAGTCCGCCACATCAATGACGCCCTTAAGATCGTTCTCTTCAGCCAGTGCCGCAATGATCTTGTTGATGCCATCGCCAATCTCTTTGTTGCCCTTGAGTGCGACCATATCGTCGAAGCTGGCGCCTGCGGGTACAACGATCATGCCGTAGGGGTTGCCCTTGTACTTGTCGGAGACGTACTTCATAAACAGCAGGGTCAGCACGTAATCCTTGTACTGGGAGGCGTCCATGCCGCCACGCAGCTCATCGCAGCTGCTCCACAAGGCGGAGTAGAGTTCGTTTTTTTTGATAGCCATAGGAGAGATACCGCAGGAGGCAAGAAAGAGTTGCGGGGATTCTACCTTTGTCGTCGCAGGCGATAAACCAAGAGAGTCACGTTTGCGCGGGTTTTGTGAGATGGCATGAGCTGCGAGCGAGCCCTGCTATGGATGGCGTTGGCCTGTGGCTGGTTGCGCATAACACGCGGTAGCGCTCAAGCCAGCAGGCACCATGTGACGACCAACAACGTATCCTAAGGGAGTTTTTTGATACAATCGCACCTCTTTTGGAATCAAGTTCCGCCAAGGATGACCCCTTACATGCATGCCCCACACACTGAGTCTGGCCAGACTCCTGATAATGAAACTTTGCCTTCCAGTTCACCTTCACTGTTACAACGTTTTGATAATGGGCTGATGGGCCTGTGTCAGCGGTTGTGTTATTGGCTAGGGCAGTGTTTTCTGCTTGGGTTTGGATGTGCCAGTGTTTGGACATTCGTTACAAGCATCTTCAAATATGGTGAGGGGATGGCGGATCTGAGCCTTGTTGAGAAGGGCGTGTTGCTGTTACTGGTCTTGTTGCTTTGGCGTCATTGGCGGTACTGCCAATATTGTTCAACGTCCTATTGGCAACGATTGCTGCGCCCCTTGCTCAGTTTGGGGAGTTTATTCGTGGTCGAGCAGGTTATGGTGGGCATCATTTTTAATATTGACGCAAGCTTGCTAGCTGAAGATGCAGGGCAGTTTCAGGAATATGCCATGTATGAACGACTGTTCGATTACATGCTGTTTTTGGTGGCGCTCTATCTGGCCGCACCTCGATTCCAACCCCTATCACCCATCTCTTCGACTGAGCAAGTGTCATGATGCTACGTTATGTTCCAGTGCTATTTATTCTTATGTTGCCACAGATAGTCGGTGCTGAGACGAATAGGTCTATGTTGATTGAAGGCTGTGCTGAAGCTATCCAGATTTACGAGGATAACCAGCGCTACAGGTGGCAGGCGGCTACGATGACGTCACTTTCTGAAGCGTTAAGGGCTGGCTATTGCAGGGGCGTTATCGATGAGTATGACCGTAACCATCATTGCGGTGGGGACTGGTTAGAGCGCGCTCGATACATTGCAGATCATAAAGAGGCTAAGAGCTTGCCGCCATCAACCGAGTCGCTGTTACGAGGTGCTTGTCAGTCATGAGCTCGTACACCTTGGCAGAAGCCATGCGACACCTGTTCGGGATCAAGTTGGCGGATTATCCCAAGTTGAAAGATCAGTTGAATAGCTTGGTTCGCAACAAGCTGATCCATATGGATGCCGAGCTTGTCTCTCATCGAGATCGCAGGCGCTTGCCAGAGCGTGAGCTGACAACCTTGTTCAATGCAACCTTGTTGTTGGCGATCTTCCCTGATCCCGGCAGGGTTAAGTTGATTTTTAATGATGTGGGGGCGCGGCAGAAAGCAGCTAGATTGGTGGAGTTGATTGTGATAAATCGCCAGTCTTTGCTGGAGCTTGTCCATTTGAGCGTGAGTGCAGCAACCTTCGTCAAGGCGCTAGCGTCACCCGATGTAGACCTCCGAAAAAACAGGTTGGATAACCCATTTGAGGCGTTACCCCAGACCTTATTGGATGGAGACGTGGGGCTGCTTGATTGCAACGTTGCACGTAGTGCCAGCCTCACCAAGGCCGATCCCATGCTACGTTGCTACTTGAATGGAGAGCTGGATATCGCAGCAGAGCATGCCGCTCGCATGCTTTTGGCTTCTGAAATGATACCTCATGAACTGGTTTACCTGGCTCAACATATTGAAGCGGAGTACCGCGCCGCAAA
This sequence comes from Aeromonas sp. QDB62, assembly GCF_027705695.1. NCBI lineage: Bacteria > Pseudomonadati > Pseudomonadota > Gammaproteobacteria > Aeromonadales > Aeromonadaceae > Aeromonas > Aeromonas sp. QDB62. Next base: position 29,786 of record NZ_JAPDCD010000035.1, read on the forward strand.
GGAATTCTCTGCGACTGTCGATCTTTTGTTTGGAAAGGCTTTTTAGTGCATTGCACTGATTGATGATGATCCCTGTCAGCACAACGTTGGGCTGACAACCATCAACTTTCAAGGAGTCTTTTATGTCAAAGCATGCCCCCATCAAACCCGCAGATAATGCCGCCAACATGCAGAATAAAAATTCTGGTTCATCTGGAACCAATCGTCAGTATGACCAGAATCAGGGGAACCGTGGCAAGGACATGAACCCGAATCGCAAGTAATAGCATTTCTGCCGTGGACTGCGGTAAGCGCAGAGCCGTGGCTTGGTTGACCATAACGGCATGGAGCCAGTGATGTCCAAAAAAGATGATGACGATAACCATTCACGTCAGTTAAACCCTGAGCACGATGCTTATTGGCAGAGTCGGGGATATGACGAACGTCCCGATGATGAGGACGAAGAGTGACCTAAAGACGGGGGGCCAATGAGCCCCCCGTTCTTCTTTGCTTAGGATCTTGGTTTGCAGGAGGCTGAATGTGCAGGCAGGTGCTAGGGGCGTGCATCCTCAAGGGAGCATTGTTTGTGGGGGGGTAAGGAGGTTGGGGGTAAATAATGTAAGTGTAGGTTAAAGTGTAAGTTTTTATTTTATGTTTCAAAAAACACTTATATATCAATGGTGACACACCCATGCATCATGGGCGTGTGGGCGCTGAGATTGGCGCTTGGCGCAGCGCCAGTAGCGTGGTGTTGTGCGGTCATGTTCTGTTCCAGAAGGGGCCTCTGCGGGCCAGTGTCTGCGGTGATGAGCCTTGAGCTTGATGGCGCCATTCTACACATAAGCGCCGCGACGGGGGAGCGGGTGTTCCGGGCGCGGTTGCTCTGCATTATTGAAGACATGACTCCGGTGCGGCACCTCACATTGCGGCAGGCAAGGGCGGTCTGCCGTGGTTGCGGGGGTTGGTATCGGGATCGCATAATGTGCCTCTTGAGCGGATCAGAAGGAGTCGTGATGAAACTGGATGCAGAGATAGAGCACCTTGCCATCGAGCTAGGACGGGCCCTCGGTCAACGGGGCTGGCTGGCGGCGACCGCCGAATCCTGTACTGGCGGCGGGGTGGCTACGGCTATTACCGACATCGCGGGCAGCTCCGGCTGGTTCGATCGCGGGTTTGTTACCTATACCAACGAGGCCAAGCAGCAGATGTTGGGGGTGAGCGACGAGAGCCTGGAGCTGCACGGTGCGGTGAGCGAAGCCGTGGTGCTGGAGATGGCTCGTGGTGCGCTGGCGCACTCGTCGGCCGCTATCAGTGTGGCCATCAGCGGCATTGCCGGCCCCGGCGGCGCTACCGAGGACAAGCCGGTCGGCACTGTCTGGTTCGCCTGGGCCGACCGCAACGGCCGTCACCACTCTCTGCTCGCCCGCTTCGACGGGGATCGCCGACAGGTGCGCCAGCAGGCGGTGAGACAGGCCCTGTCGGGTCTGTTGGCCCTGCTCAGATAAATTGGGCTTGATACTGTATGAATAGACAGTATACTTAGCCCAACTTCACTTCTTACTCACGATTTCCAGCGGAGATTGGCATGGATCAGAACAAACAGAAGGCACTGGCGGCTGCGCTGGGTCAGATTGAAAAGCAGTTCGGCAAAGGTTCCATCATGCGTCTGGGCGACAGCAAGACCATGGATATCGAAGCCATCTCTACCGGTTCTCTTTCGCTGGACGTGGCGCTGGGCATCGGCGGCCTGCCGTGTGGCCGTATCGTCGAGATCTACGGCCCGGAATCTTCCGGTAAAACCACCCTCACCCTGCAGGTGATCGCGGAAGCCCAGAAGAAAGGCAAAACCTGTGCCTTCGTCGATGCGGAGCACGCACTCGACCCTATCTATGCTGCCAAGCTGGGCGTCAACGTCGACGACCTGCTGATCTCCCAGCCGGATACCGGCGAACAGGCGCTGGAAATCTGCGACATGCTGGTTCGCTCCAATGCCGTTGACGTCATCATCGTCGACTCCGTGGCGGCCCTGACCCCGAAAGCGGAAATCGAAGGCGAAATGGGTGACTCCCACGTAGGCCTGCAAGCCCGTCTGATGTCCCAGGCGCTGCGCAAGCTGACCGCCAACATCAAGAACGCCAACTGCCTGTGCATCTTCATCAACCAGATCCGGATGAAGATCGGCGTCATGTTCGGTAGCCCGGAGACCACCACAGGTGGTAACGCGCTCAAGTTCTACGCCTCCGTGCGTCTGGATATCCGTCGTATCGGCGCCATCAAGGAAGGTGACGAAGTGGTCGGTAACGAGACCCGCGTCAAAGTGGTCAAGAACAAGGTGGCCCCGCCCTTCAAGCAGGCCGAATTCCAGATCTTCTACGGCGCCGGTATCTCCAAAGAGGGCGAGCTGGTGGACTTGGGCGTCAAGCACAAGCTGATCGACAAGGCCGGTGCCTGGTACAGCTACAACGGCGAGAAGATCGGTCAGGGCAAGGCCAACGTCATGAAGCTGTTCGCCGAGAACAAGGTAATGGCTGGTGAAATTGAAGCGCGCCTGCGCGAACTGCTGCTCTCCGGTGCCGTACCGGCAGAAAAGCCGGTGGCAGCTGCCGCCGAAGAGTTTGAAGACGAAAGCGAACAAGAGTTCGAATAAGGTAAAGGAGGCCGGGTTGATACCCGGCCTTGTCATTTATGGTCGATGAATCTCTCCCCGAACCCGTTGAACTCTCCTTTGAAGAGCTGTTTGCCGCTGCCCGCGCCTTTGCCATGCGCAGTCTGGCCCGTCGCGAGAGCGCCGAGTCCGAGCTGGCCAACCGGCTGCGCCAGCAAGGTTTCAATGAAGAGGTGATCGAGGCGGTGGTCGACTACTGTCGCGGTTACAACTGGGTTAACGACGAACGTTACGGTGGCATGGCGGTGCGGGCCGGTGCAGCCAAGGGACATGGCCCCATCAAGATCCGCTTCGATCTGCGCCGCAAGGGGCTCGATGATATGCAGATCGATGCCGCCTTCGATCAGCCGGAACTGGACTGGTTTGAACTGGCGTTTGCCCTGCTCGAACGGCGTGCCCGGGTGGCCGATCTGGCGGATTTCAAGCTGCGGATGAAGTGGCTCAAATACCTGCTGGGGCGTGGTTTTACTCAGGATCAGGCGCGTTATGCGATATCAACCCTGCAGGAGTCGGCCTCAGAGTAACGGGGCCGGTGCCTTGTTGCGTGATGCAAGGTCATGAGACAACGCCTTGCCCGCGGCACTCTTTCCTCTTCTATGCACCACCCAGTGATACTCCTTATCTCGCATTTACAGGATTTTTCTTGCCCATTCAGTGGCTTGGGGGCCGGGTGTGGCGAAAGGCCGGTTCTGCCGTGCCACATGGCTATTTTCCACTGCTTTTTGCCTGATCCCCGGCTCAAAAAGCCTCGGTTTGCCTCCCTTTTCTCTTCGTATCCGTTTATGCGCGCTTTTTCGCCCGTGACGGGCCTGTACGTTTTACTTTACCCCGCAGAAAACTTACATTAATGCGGTTAAAAGTCCGTATTCGAATCAAGCAGGATTTTCCATGTATATGTCCACGTCAGAGATACGCGCTGCGTTTCTCGAGTATTTTCGTTCCCAGGGACACCAGGTTGTCTCCTCCAGCTCGCTGGTACCGCATAACGACCCGACCCTGTTGTTTACCAACGCGGGTATGAACCAGTTCAAGGATGTGTTCCTTGGCGCCGAGAAGCGTGCCTACAACCGCGCCACTACGTCCCAGCGTTGTGTCCGTGCCGGTGGTAAACACAATGACCTGGAAAACGTCGGCTATACCGCCCGTCACCACACCTTCTTCGAAATGCTGGGCAATTTCAGCTTCGGCGACTACTTCAAGCATGACGCCATCAAGTTTGCCTGGGGTTTCCTGACCGAAGTGCTGCAGCTGCCGAAAGATCGCCTGCTGGTGACCGTCTACGCGACTGACGATGAAGCGTTCAATATCTGGGAGAAAGAGGTCGGTGTACCGGCCGATCGCATCGTGCGCATCGGTGACAACAAGGGTGCCCCTTACGCTTCCGACAACTTCTGGGCGATGGGTGATACCGGCCCGTGCGGTCCCTGCACCGAGATCTTCTATGACCACGGCGATCACATCTGGGGTGGCCGTCCTGGCTCGCCGGAAGAGGATGGCGACCGTTTCATCGAGATCTGGAACGTGGTGTTCATGCAGTTCAACCGTCAGGCTGACGGCACCATGGAACCGCTGCCCCGTCCGTCTGTGGATACCGGCATGGGTCTGGAGCGTATCTCCGCCATCATGCAGGGTGTCCACTCCAACTACGAAATCGACATCTTCCAGGCGCTGATCAAGAAAGCGGCCGAGATCGTCGGTACCACCGATCTGAGCAACCAGTCCCTGCGCGTCATCGCTGATCACATCCGCTCCTGCGCCTTCCTGGTGGCTGACGGCGTGATGCCGTCCAACGAAGGTCGTGGCTATGTGCTGCGCCGCATCATCCGTCGCGCCGTGCGCCACGGTCGTAAGCTGGGTGCTACCGACGTCTTCTTCTACAAACTGGCTGCCGAACTGGCGGTGCAGATGAAGGACGTGGGCGCCGAACTGATCGCCCAGCTGCCGCTGGTCGAGCGCGTACTGCGCATCGAGGAAGAGCAGTTTGTCCGCACCCTGGATCGCGGTCTGCTGCTGCTGGAAGATGTGCTGGCCAATCTGGGCGACGCCAAAGTCGTGCCGGGTGAGGTGGTGTTCAAGCTCTATGACACCTACGGCTTCCCGGCCGACCTGACTGCTGACGTGGTGCGCGAGCGCGACATCGGCATAGATGAAGAGGGCTTCACCGTCGAGATGGAGAAGCAGCGTGCGCGCGCCAAAGAGGCCTCCAGCTTCGGCGTGAACTACAACGAGATGCTCAAGCTCGACTTCGAAACCCCGTTCACCGGTTACAAGAACTTGAGCGAGCGCACTCGTGTGCTCGGCATCTACAAGGGCACCGAAGAGGTGAATGGCCTGATCGCCGGTGACGAAGCCGTCATCGTGCTGGAGCAGACCCCCTTCTACGCCGAGTCCGGTGGTCAGGTTGGCGACAGCGGCACCCTGAAAGTGGACGACGGCATCTTTGCCGTGACCGACACCCAGAAAGCGGGCAAGGCGATCATCCACAAGGGTTACATGGAGCTGGGTACCCTGGAGAAGGGCGCCGAAGTGGAAGCCGTGGTCGATGGCGATCGCCGTCAGGCCATTGCCCTGAACCACTCCGTGACTCACCTGCTGCACGCCGCCCTGCGTCAGTCGCTGGGTGATCATGTGACCCAGAAAGGTTCTCTGGTGGGGGCCGAGCGCATGCGTTTCGACTTCTCCCACTTCGAGGGGTTGACCATGGCGACTATTCGTCGCATCGAAGAGCTGGTCAACGCCCAGATCCGTGCCAACCACGAAGTCAGCACTCAGGTGATGGATCTGGAAGCCGCCAAGGCTGCCGGTGCCATGGCGCTGTTTGGTGAGAAATATGAAGACGACGTGCGAGTGGTGCGCATGGGCGACTACTCCACCGAGCTGTGTGGCGGTACTCACGCCAAGCGCACCGGTGACATCGGCTTCTTCAAGATCATCGCCGAGAGCGGTATCGCCGCCGGTGTGCGTCGTATCGAAGCGGTGACCGGTAAGGGCGCCATCGACTTCATGCACCAGCTGGCCGAGCAGTTTGAAGAGGCTGCCGCACTGGTGAAAGGCGACCAGTTCTCCATCGGCAGCAAAGTGCGCCAGATCCTGGACAAGTCCAAGATGATGGAGCGCGAGCTGGAGCAGCTCAAGGCCAAGCTGGCTGCCCAGGCCGGTAACGATCTGCTGAGTCAGGTGATCGAGATCAATGGTCAGAAGGTGCTGGTTGCAGCACTGGAAGGGGCCGATCCGAAATCTCTGCGCGGCATGCTGGACGAGCTGAAAAACCGCATGAAGTCCGGTGTCGTACTGCTGGCAACCTGTGCCGACGGCAAGGTGAACCTGATCGCGGGTGTGACCAACGACCTGACCGGCAAGGTCAAGGCCGGTGAGCTGGTCAATCTGGTTGCCCAGCAGGTGGGTGGCAAGGGCGGTGGTCGTGCGGACATGGCACAGGCGGGTGGTACCCAGCCTGAGGCGGTGCCGGCAGCGCTGCAATCCGTTCACTCCTGGCTGGAAGAGCGCCTGTAATAGGGCGAGGTGATCTGTGGCACTCTATGTACAGAAGTACGGCGGCACCTCGGTCGGCACACTGGAGCGGATCGAGGCGGTAGCTGAGCGGGTCGAGCAGACCCGCGCCCAGGGACACGACGTGGTGGTGGTTGTCTCCGCCATGTCGGGCGAAACCAACCGGTTGCTGGGCATGGCCCAGCAGCTGGATCCTGATGCCAACCGGCGCGAGATGGATGTGCTGGTCTCCACCGGTGAGCAGGTCACCATAGCGCTGCTGGCCATCGCGTTGAACAAACGCGGTTGTCCTGCGGTCTCAATGACCGGTGATCAGGTGCGCATTCATACCGATTCCGCCTATGGCAAGGCGCGCATCACTCACATTGACACCGAGCTGGTTCAGGCTGAACTGGGGGCGGGCAAGGTGGTGGTGATCGCCGGTTTCCAGGGCCGTGACGAGCATAACGCCATCACGACCCTGGGCCGCGGTGGCTCGGACACCACGGCGGTTGCCGTGGCGGCGGCCATCAAGGCCGATGAGTGCCAGATCTTTACCGATGTGGATGGGGTATACACCACGGATCCGCGCATCGAGCCCAAGGCGCGTCGTCTCGACACCATCACCTTCGAGGAGATGCTGGAGATGGCCAGTCTCGGTGCCAAGGTGCTGCAGATCCGCTCGGTGGAATTTGCGGGCAAGTACCGCGTCCCGCTGCGGGTGCTGTCGAGCTTTATCGATGGAGAGGGAACCTTAATCACATATGGAGGTGATAGGATGGAAGCTCCCCTGGTATCCGGGATCGCTTTTAACCGCAACGAGGCCAGCCTGACCATTCTGGGCGTGCCGGACAGACCAACCGTTGCCGCGCAGATCCTGAATCCGATCAGCGACGCCAACATCGATGTCGACATGATTGTGCAGAACACCCTGGGAGATGGCACCGCCGACTTCACCTTCACGGTGAATCGTGACGATTACCGCCGTGCCCGGGCACTGCTGGAGGAGACCGCCACTGCGCTGGGCGCCTCCTGCGTGCAGGGGAATGGCGAGATCGCCAAGGTTTCCATTGTCGGTGTCGGCATGTGGAACCATCCCGGTGTTGCGCGCACCATGTTCAAGGTATTGGGCGAGGAGGGGATCAACATGCAGTTGATCTCGACCTCTGAAATCAAAATCTCTGTGGTCATTGACGAGAAGTATCTGGAGCTGGCAGTGCGCGCCCTGCACGCGGCTTTCGGGTTGGATCAGGCACCGCAGGAGCAGCCCTTGGGCTAACAATCTCTGATTGATTTAGTTTCAACCATTTACCATATCGGTATCTTTGTAAGATAATGTCGCATATCGATATAAAAACAAAACAGGATACAGGAGCAAGCGAATGCTTATTTTGACTCGTCGTGTTGGGGAAACCCTGATGATTGGTGATGAAGTGACTGTCACCGTACTGGGCGTTAAAGGCAACCAGGTCCGTATCGGTGTGAACGCACCGAAAGAGGTCTCCGTGCACCGCGAAGAGATCTACCAGCGCATCCAGGCCGAGAAAGTACCGGGCCAACCGGGCTTCTAAGCTGCGTTCATGGCTGTGACAAGGCGACACCCTATGTGTCGCCTTTTGTTTTTCTGGCCCCCCAAAAATCGCCCTGCAAGGTGCGAAACTGCGGGATAAGTGCCGATATTGTTTGAATATTCCACGCTTTGACCAAATGCTGAGCGAACGCGCTTTTTTCTCCAAAAAAGTGTTTGACTAAAAATCCCTGTGAAGTATTATCAGCCCCGCAAACGGAGAGGTGGCCGAGAGGCTGAAGGCGCTCCCCTGCTAAGGGAGTATGCGGCTTATACCCGCATCGGGGGTTCGAATCCCCCCTTCTCCGCCATTTGCGCCCGTAGCTCAGCTGGATAGAGTACCTGGCTACGAACCAGGTGGTCAGAGGTTCGAATCCTCTCGGGCGCACCATATTACGACTCAAGCAAGAGTCATGTGTTGACCATCAGCAAGTCGACACTTTGGAAAAGGCTTACTGATAAGTAAGCTTTTTTTATCGTTTTAAAACAGGGCGCCCGTAGCTCAGCTGGATAGAGTACCTGGCTACGAACCAGGTGGTCAGAGGTTCGAATCCTCTCGGGCGCACCATACTTCGTGCGCGCCCGTAGCTCAGCTGGATAGAGTACCTGGCTACGAACCAGGTGGTCAGAGGTTCGAATCCTCTCGGGCGCACCATACAGACAGCCTCGACTTCGGTCGGGGCTGTTTTTTTATGGGCGACAATTCACTCTTTGATGCGGATCCTCGTTCGCTGGAGCGGCCGGGTTACCCTCCTGCCTGCCTGCCTGCCTGCCTGCCTGTTCTTGTCCTCTTTTCTGCTCCCCTTCTGTTATTACACCGCGCTCTTCTGAACGGTGCAACCCCTTGCCACCCTGAGCCTCATCTGCAGGCGGGCTGTATGCCTGCTGTTACTGCGGGGGACTGCGCGCAGCTCACCACTCAGGGTTTGGCTATCAACATCCCGTAAGGCCTGCTGAGGCGTTCTGCGGGCAATAAAAAAGGATGCCGCAGCATCCTTTGGTGTTGAGAGTGTTACTCAGCTTTTCAGCCATTTGCGAATGCGGTTGGCATCGCCGATGGGGGTGCGTTTGCCCACCGAGTTGAGCAGCACGATGGCCAGCTCCTGATTGTCCGGTTTGGCGCGCATCACCAGACAGCGCCCCGCTTCGTCAGTGAAGCCGGTTTTGGAGAGGCGTACGTCCCAATCCGGGTTTTTCACCAGCGGGTTGGTGTTGTTGAACATCAGGCTGTAGGCGGGGGAGCTGAACCGCATCTCACGGTTCTCATCCTGAGTGAACTGACGGATCAGCGGCTGACGATAGGCGGCGGCGGCCAGCTTGCCCAGATCCTGGGCAGTGGAGACGTTGCGGGTGGAGAGGCCGGTGGAATCGTAGAAGTGGGTATTGCGCATCCCCAACAGTCTGGCCTTGTTGTTCATGGCCCGCACGAAGGCGCTGCGACCACCCGGATAGTGACGCGCCAGTGCCGAGGCCATCCGGTTTTCGGAGGACATCAGCGCCAGATGCAGGGCATCGCGACGGGTCACCTTGGTGCCCATACGGATGCGGGAGTGAGTGTGTTTGACCCGATCCAGATCGTTCTTGTCGACCGTGATGGTCTGGTTGAGATTCTGCTTGGCATCCAGCACCACCAGCGCTGTCATCAGCTTGGTGAGGGAGGCGATGGGACGCACCTTGGTGGCATTCTTCTGGTAGAGCGTCTTGCCCGTTTTTACATCCACGACCAGGGCGCTGCTTGAGCGTACTTCCAGTTTGGCTGGGTTGGGGGCCGCGCTGACCGCAGGCAATCCCAGCATTCCCATCAACCCGACAACCAGCGCTGCTGCGCGAATCCGACACCACATACAACCGACTCCATTCCCATCCAAAAAAAGGCGCTAGATTCACTCATTTTTACCCCTGCTTTACAAGGGCCGAGCGGGACTATTTCTGCTATTTGCGCAAAATAGGGGATCAAAAAAGCCCTCTGGCGAGGGCTTTCGGGTCGGGCGTTGCGCGAGGGGTCAATCCCGCGGCTGCGCGGCCTTGCGTTTGCTGATCCAGCGCCATACCAGCGCCACCATGCCACCCACCAGCAGTACCACCGGCAGATAGATGATGATGTTGAAGAACTGGGTCTGGTATTCGGCTGCCAGCTTGGTGTGGCTCAGGTAGTAGCCGGTGCCGACCAGCGGGCAGATCCACATAATGGAGCTGATCAGATTGACGATGAGAAAACGCCCCTGCGGCAGCTCGGTGGCCCCCACGATATAGGGATAGGCGGTGCGCACGAAGGCGATATAGCGCGCGGTGATCAGGGTGATGATCCCGTACTTGTCCAGCAGGTGGTAGACCTTCTGCTGGTGTCGCTCTTCCACGTGGGACATCAGCCGGTGGTAAAGCTGGGTATGGCCGAGGAAGCGCCCCTGCATGTAACCGAGCCAGGTGCCGACAAAGGTAGCCATGATCAGCAGCGGGATCACCCCGAGTGACAACACATCCTGATAGATAAGCACGCCGGTGAGGAGCAGCAGGCTGTCACCGGGCAGAAAGGCGGTAGGGATGAATCCGTTCTCCAGTACCAGAAACGTCAAAATCACACCACAGATCATGAAGGCCATCTTGGGATCGGAAAGTGTGTTCAGATCGTGATTCATAAAGGCGTGAGCCAGTTGGTAAAACTGCTCCATACTTGCAAACTCCGCAGGTTAGCTGGGTTGATCGGTCAAGGGCATGGCGAGCACCTTGTCGATGCGCAGGCCATCCATGTCAACAATTTCCAGTTGCCACTGTTCCAGTGTCACCAGGTCTCCGGTGTGTGGAACACGACCAAGGAGCAGCATGATAAGCCCTCCGAGGGTGTGATAGTGATGTTTTTCTTCTTCTGGCAGACGAACCAGCTCCAGACAGTCCTTCAACTCTGGCAGCGGGATCAGGCCATCGAGCAGCCAGCTGCCGTCGGCGCGCCGGAAGGCCCAGTTGTCGCTGCCATCCTCCTGCTGGAAATCCCCCGCCAGCGCCTCCAGCAGATCCTGCTGGGTGACCAGCCCCTGTAATTCGCCATATTCGTCCACCACCAGCACCATCTGTTCGCTGTGGGTGCGGAAGTGGTTGAGCAGCTCGACGCCGTTGAGGGTCTCGGGCAGCAGGCTCCCTTCCTGGGTCAGGGCCGCCAGATCGATAGGCTCTCCCTTGATATAGGCGTGCAGCACCTTGCTGACATTGATGATCCCTACCAGCTCTGACAGGTTGCCGTCGCAGACCGGAAAATAGCTGTGGCGATACTCCACCAGCCGCTGCAGGTTGGCCTCCAGCGGCAGCGCCAGATCCAGATAGCGGATATCGCTGCGTGGCACCATCAGGGAGGAGAGGCTGCGCTCGTCGAGACGGAAGACGTTGCGCAGCATGGTGTGTTCATGATCCTCGATCACCCCGGCTTCCGATCCTTCCACCAGCATGGCGTGGATCTCCTCCTCGGTGACATTGTTACTGCCATTCTGGTTGACCCGCAGCAGCCGCAGGCTGGCATTGGTGGAGGCCGACAGCAGCCAGACGAAGGGGCGAGTCAGGGTAGCGAGCCAGTGCATCGGACGGGCCATCAGGCAGGCGATGCGCTCGGCATTGAGCTGGCCAAGCCGCTTGGGCACCAGCTCCCCCACCACGATGGAGAGGTAAGTAACGACCACCACCACGATGACGGTGGCGATCAGGCCGCTGCTCTTGGGGGATAGTCCCCACTCCTGCAACCAGAGCGAGAAGGGCTGGGCCAGTAGCGATTCGCCATAAATACCGTTGAGCAGGCCGATGCTGGTGATGCCTATCTGGACGGCGGAGAGAAAATGGGTCGGGTCTTCACCCAGTTTGAGGGCGATGGCGGCGGAGCGGTTGCCTTCATTGGCAAGTTTGCCGAGGCGCGCCTTGCGTGCGGTGACGATGGCGATTTCTGACATGGCGAAGACGCCATTAAGCAAAATCAATCCCAGCAGGATCAATATTTCCATACAGCAACAGCACCTCTTGAGTGGATAAGATCGCTGGCAGTGTAATGAATTTGGCGGCGATGCGCTTGTGAAAGCGGGTGATCCGGTTCGCTAATTTGCTGACGAGAGTCCGCGATGGCGAGAAAAGGGGCAAGGATGGAACCAGCGAGACAGAGCGCGCGGCGAGGTGGCGCCACGGGATGGAAAAGGGCGGGAAGTCCCGCCCTTGCTTATCACTTGTCAGACAACCTTTATCAGAACTGCTGGAACCAGCGCTGGATCTGGGCCGGATCCTTGCTCTGGGTCAGGGAGAGCATCAGCAGGATGCGGGATTTTTGCGGGTTGAGGGTGCCGGAGGCCACGAAGCCGTATTTGGCATCATCGATCTCGGCATCCAGGGTGGTGGCGCCGGTCGGCACGCGGGCGGAACGCACCACGCGGATACCATCCTTGCTCGCCTGAGCCAGGGTATCGAACAGGGTATGGTAGAGGTTGCCGTTACCCACACCGGCACTGACGATACCGTCGAACTTGGCGTTCACCATCGCCTTGGCCGGCAGATCGGTGGCGTTGGCATAGTTGTAGACGATGCCCACTTGCGGCAGCTTGTCGAGCTTGCTCACGTCAAACGGCGTCTTGCTGGTGTGCAGACGGGCCGGGGTGCGCTGATAGTCGATCTTGCCGTTGTGGATGTAACCCAGCGGGCCGAAGTTGGGGGAGGCGAAGGTCTGCACCCCGGTGGTGTTGGTCTTGGTGACGTCACGGGCATCCAGCACTGTGTCGTTCATCGCTACCATGACGCCACGGCCCTTGGAGCTCGGGTCGGAGGCAGTCACTACTGCGTTGTAGAGGTTGAGCGGGCCATCGGCACTCATGGCGGTGGAGGGGCGCATGGCGCCAACCAGTACTACCGGCTTGTCGCTCTTGACGGTCAGGTTGAGGAAGTAGGCGGTCTCTTCCATGGTGTCGGTGCCGTGGGTGATGACGATGCCGTCCACGTCATCCTTGGCCAGCAGCTCGTTGACCCGCTTGGCCAGTTTGAGCCACACCTCGTCGTTCATGTCCTGGGAGCCGATCTTGACTACCTGCTCACCCTGCACGTCAGCGACGTTCTTCATCTCGGGAACGGCAGCAATCAGGGTCTCGATGGCTACCTTGCCTGCCTCGTAGTTGGACTGGGTGGCCGACTGGCCTGCCCCGGCGATGGTACCGCCGGTCGCCAGAATATGGACGCTGGGCAGGGCCATCGCCATGGGGGAGAGGGTCAGGCCAACGACGGCGGCGAGCAGGGTCTTGCGGATCGGTAGGGTCATGCTGCAAATCCTTATGGTTGGAATAATCGCAGCAAGTTTGCCCATTTAAACAGCAATATCTGTGATAAAACTCACCAAAAGACAGGTGGGTACAGATTTTTAACCTGTTTAATACCTCTATAGAGATAAATTAACCTACCTGAAAGCCCTGGGCTTCGATCAGGGCGATCAGCTCGGCTTTGCTCAGCCCGCTTTCGATGACGGCCTTGCTACTGGCGAAATCGACGGTTGCGGTTGTGACGGCAGGCTGGGCCAGCAACGCTTTTTGCAGACTGGCGGCGCAGCCACCACAGGACATGCCGGACACGGTGAGTTCGATGGTCATGGGATATCTCCTCTGTTGATGTGCGCCAGCCTAAAGCTGCCGCCTCCGGCAAGGTCAAGCAGTCAGTACATCAGGCCCAGATAGTTCATCAGGGTCGTTCCCAGCCGGTGTGCGGGTGAGGTCAGTACATCAGGCCCAGATAGTTCATCAGGGTTGCTCCCGGCCGGAGTGCGGGTGAGGTCAGCACATCAAACCGAGGTAATTCATCAGGGTTGCTCCCGCCGGTGTGCGGGTGAGGTCAGTACATCAAACCGAGGTAATTCATCAGGGTGGCCCCCAGGCTGGTAGTGACCAGCGATCCGAGGGTCGTGGTGGCGATAATGTTCGCAGCCAGCACGCTGTCGCCCCCCATTGCGCGGGTCATCACGTAGCTGGCCGCGGCGGTCGGGGTGGCGCTGATGAGAAATAGAATGCCCAGCTCCAGATGGCTGAAACCGAGCAGGGCCGCCCCCAGGGTGAAGGCTGCCGGAATGAGGCAGAGCCGCATGATGCTGGCCCAACCTGCCAACGCCGCGCCACCGCGCAGGGCGTCGAGACTGAGAGAAGCGCCGGTGCAGAGCAGCGCCAGCGGCAACGTCATATTGGCGAAGTAGCTGCCGGTGGTGAGCAGCAGTTGCGGCATCTTGATGCCGAGCAGGGTAAACGGCAGCGCCGCCACAATGGCGATGATCAGCGGATTCTTGATGATGCCGAGCAGAATGGGGCGAATGCCGGTGGCGCCGCCCAGACTGCGGGTGAGGGTGATCACCGCGAGAATGTTGTAGAGCACGGTCACCGCACCGACATAGAAGGCCGCTGCCCCCAACCCTTCGTGGCCGTAGGCGTTTTGCACATAGGCGAGCCCGATGATGGCGCTGTTGCCGCGAAAGCTCCCCTGCACGAAGATGCCGCGCAGCCGTTGCTCGCCGATAAAACGCCCGGCCAGCAATTCCAGCACCAGATAGCTGATAACGGTGGCCAGCAGGCCATAGCCGATAAACCAGAGGCTCGGCATTGTGGCGAAGTTGGTGCCCAGAATGCTGAGAAAGAGCAGGGAGGGCAGTGTGACCTGAAACACCAGTCGCGAGGCGGATTCGGTAAAGGGATCCGGCAGCAGTCCCAGCCGCTTGAGCAAGATGCCGAGCAGCAGCACCACGCAGATGGGGCCGGTGATGGAGAGGGAGAAGAGCAGACTGGCCAGCAGATCCATGATGAGCATCCTGTGCTGTGCCCACATACCCTGACGGCGGGGCAAAAAGGGCATTCTAACGCCATGGACTTGTATTCACAGGGGTTAATCACAACAATGTGGGCAATTCCACCGCCTAGCCTCCTGTGAGCCAATTCATGGACAAGAAACTGACCATCCTCGATATCGCCCGACTGAGCGGCGTCGGCAAGTCGACCGTCTCCCGGGTGCTCAATCAGGATCCCAAGGTGAAGCAGGAGACCCGCGAGCGGGTGGAGCAGATCATCGCCGAGCATGGCTTCGTGCCGAGCAAGTCGGCGCGGGCCATGCGCAGCCAGAGTCAGCAGGTGGTGGGGATCATCGTCTCGCGGCTCGACTCCAGTTCGGAGAATCAGGCGGTGCGCGGCATGCTGGAGACCCTCTACCAGCGTGGCTACGACGCCGTGCTGATGGAGAGCAAGTTTTCCCCCGCCAAGGTGCAGGAGCATCTGGCGGTGCTGGAGCGGCGCGGGGTGGATGGCATTATCCTGTTCGCCTTCAATGACTTGGACTATGCCGCCATGGCGCCGCTGAAAGAGAAGCTGGTGCTGGTCGCCCGCGAATACCCCGGTTTTTCTTCGGTCTGCTTCGACGATGCCGGAGCGGTGCGCACCATGCTGGCGCAGCTGGCAAGCCGTGGCGCCAGCGACATCGCCTATCTGGGGGTGGATACCGCCGACCTCACCACCGGCCAGCGCCGCCTCGATGCCTATCTCGCTTACTGCGCAGAGCAGGGGTTGCGCCCGCGCAGCGCCCTCGGCGATCTCAGCCTGCAGAGCGGCTACCGGCTGGCTGCCGAGCTGCTTACTCCCACCACCCAGGCGCTGGTCTGCGCCAGCGACACCCTCGCCATCGGAGCGGCAAAATACCTGCAAGAACAAGGACGTAGCGAGGTGTTGGTGACCGGCCTTGGCAACAACCCCATGCTCAGCTTCCTCTTCCCCAACGCCCTCAGTCTCGATCTCGGTTACAAGGGGGCGGGCGAGCAGGCGGCGCGTCAGCTGCTCGGCCAGATCGAGCAGGAACAACCACCGCTGGTGACTATCGCCCCCTGCCGAACCCTGTGAGCCCCATCACTTTCGACTGAACAAAAAACGCGCTTTTTGTGACGCTGGCCACGAATTGGGAACGTTCCCATTTTGATCTTGCGAAATTGTCGGCATGCTAAATGGGAACGATACCAAAAACGCTCCGGCCGACAGACTGGCTCATAAGGGCGATGCAGACCACTATTCAATGGCGTCACAGAGGGAAGACCCATGTCCAAGATCAACGCACAGCAGCTTGCCACCCTGATCGACAAGATCGGCGGCAAGGAGAACATCGCCACCGTCAGCCACTGCCTGACCCGGTTGCGCTTCGTCCTGAACGATCCGGCCAAGGCCGACAGCAAAGCCATCGAAACCATCCCGGCGGTGAAGGGAAGCTTCACCCAGGGCGGTCAGTTTCAGGTGGTGATCGGCAACGAGGTGGAGCAGTGGTACAAGGCGCTGACCGAAGAGATCGGCGTCAGCGGTGGCAGCAAGGATGCCGCCAAGCAGGCAGCCCGCCAGAACATGAACCCGCTGGAGCGGGGCATCTCCCATCTGGCGGAGATCTTCGTGCCGCTGTTGCCCGCCATCATCACCGGCGGTCTGATCCTGGGCTTTCGCAACGTCATCGGCGACATCAAGATGTTTGACGATGGCACTCACACCCTCACCGAGATCAGCCAGTTCTGGGCTCAGGTACACGCCTTCCTCTGGCTGCTGGGCGAGGCGATCTTCCACTTCCTGCCGGTGGGCGTCTGCTGGTCTGCGGTCAAGAAGATGGGCGGCTCCGAGATCCTGGGTATCGTGCTCGGCATCACGCTGGTGTCGCCGCAGCTGATGAACGCCTACGGCATCGGCCAGCAAACTCCCGAGGTGTGGGACTTCGGCCTGTTCGTGATCCAGAAGGTGGGTTATCAGGCCCAGGTCATTCCGGCCCTGCTGGCGGGTGTCTTCCTCGCCTGGGTGGAGACCAACCTCAAGCGGATCATTCCGGCCTATCTCTATCTGGTGATTGTGCCGTTCGTGTCTCTGCTGCTGGCGGTGATCGTGGCCCACGCCTTTATCGGCCCGTTCGGTCGCTGGATTGGTGAGGGCGTCGGTTTCGCTGCCAAGGCCGCCATGACCGGCTCCTTCGCCCCTATCGGTGCCGCGCTGTTCGGTTTCCTCTACGCACCGCTGGTCATCACCGGTATCCACCACACCACCAACGCAGTGGATCTGCAACTGATGCAGAGCATGGGCGGCACGCCGATCTGGCCGATCATTGCGCTCTCTAATATCGCTCAGGCGTCTGCCGTGGTGGGCATCATTCTGATCAGCCGTAAGGAGAACGAGCGGGAGATCTCGGTGCCTGCCGCCATCTCCGCCTACCTGGGGGTGACCGAACCGGCCATGTACGGTATCAACCTCAAGTACAAGTTCCCCATGCTGTGCGCCATGGTGGGATCGAGCCTTGCTGCCCTCATCTGCGGTTTCGCCGGGGTGATGGCCAACGGCATCGGGGTAGGGGGCCTGCCGGGCATCCTCTCCATCCAGCCGCAATATTGGGCCGTTTACTCCATTGCCATGCTGGTCGCCATCGTGGTGCCGGTGGTGCTGACCCTGCTGGTCTACAAGCGCCAGCAAGCTGCTGGCAAGTTGGCCCAAGCCAGCGCCTGACACTGATTATCAGGGCGACCCGCGGGTCGCCCTCTCCATTTTCTATTCGAGACAAGAGAAAGACCCATGAGCCAAACACCCTGGTGGCAGAGTGCCGTGATTTACCAGATTTACCCCAAGAGCTTTCAGGATTCCGCTGCGCGTGGCACCGGCGACCTCAAGGGGATCATGGCCCGCCTCGACTATCTCAAAACCCTGGGTGTCGATGCCCTCTGGCTGACCCCGGTCTACGTCTCCCCGCAGGTGGACAACGGCTACGACATCGCCGACTACCTTGCCATCGACCCCGCCTACGGCACCATGGCCGATTTCGAGGCGCTGCTGGCCGCCGCCCATGAGCGCGACATCCGCATCGTGATGGATATCGTGGTGAACCACACCTCCACCGAGCACGCCTGGTTCAAGTCGGCGCTGGGGGATAAAAACAGTCCCTACCGCGACTACTACATCTGGCGCGATCCGGTGGATGGCGGCGTGCCCAACAACTGGCAATCCAAATTTGGCGGCAGCGCCTGGGAGCTGGATGAGCTCACCGGTCAGTACTATCTGCACCTGTTCGCCCGCGAGCAGGCGGATCTCAACTGGGAAAATCCGGCGGTGCGCGCCGAGGTCAAAAAGATCATCCACTTCTGGGCCAAGAAGGGGGTTGATGGCTTCCGCCTCGATGTCATCAACCTCATCTCCAAGGATCAGGCGTTTCCGAACGACGAGATCGGCGATGGCCGCCGCTTCTACACCGACGGGCCGCGTATCCACGAATTTTTGCAGGATGTGAGCCGTGACGTCTTTGCCCCGGTCGGCGCCATGACGGTGGGGGAGATGTCCTCCACCTCGCTGGAGCACTGCCAGCGCTATGGAGCACTGGACGGCTCCGAGCTCTCCATGGTGTTCAACTTCCACCACCTGAAGGTGGATTACCCCAACGGCGACAAGTGGACCAAGGCGCCGTTCGATTTCCTCGAACTCAAGCGTATCTTCAACCACTGGCAGAGCGGCATGCACGGCAAGGGGTGGTCGGCGCTGTTCTGGTGCAACCACGATCAGCCGCGCATCGTCTCCCGTTTCGGCGATGAGGGCGAGCATCGGGTGGTCGCCGCCAAGATGCTGGCCAGCACCTTGCACGGCCTGCAGGGTACCCCCTACATCTATCAGGGGGAGGAGATCGGCATGACCAACCCCGGCTATCAGCGCATTGATGACTATCAGGATGTGGAGAGCCGCAACATCTTCGCCATCAAGCAGGCCGAAGGGATGAGCGAGGCCGAGATCCTCGCCATTCTCGGCGCCAAGTCCCGCGACAACTCGCGTACCCCGATGCAGTGGAGCGCCGCCCCCAACGCCGGTTTTACCAGCGGGACGCCCTGGCTCAAGCCAGCCACCAACTACCCGGAGATCAACGCCGAGGCGGCGCTGGCCGACCAGAACTCGGTGTTCTGGCACTATCGGGATCTCATCGCCCTTCGCAAGGCGCACCCCATCTTCACTCAGGGGGATTATCAGGAGCTGCTGACCGGGCACCCGCAGATCTGGGCCTATGCCCGCCGCGCCAACGGTCAGACCCTGCTGGTAGTGAGCAACTTCTACGGTGAGCCGGTGGAGTTTGCCTTGCCTGCCGAGCTGCAAAGCGGGGAGGGTCACCTGCTGCTGGGCAACTACCCAGATAGCCCAGCCCGACCGCAATCGGGTATGCTGCGCCCTTATGAATCCCTGATCTGGCTGATGGAGTAGGCGATGACGAACGCGGTGCGCGGTGCCGAGTGGCAGAAGATGGTGGCGGGGGCGCCTTATGATGCTGGTGACCCTGAGCTGAAAGCGGCGCGCGAGCGCTGCCGCAAGCTCTATCACACCTTCAATACCAGCTGGCAGGAGAAACCGGCGCGGGATGCCCTGCTCCATGAACTGCTGGGCGGGCGTGGCCAAGCGTGCGCCATCAACCCGCCGTTCTTTTGCGACTATGGTGCCAACATCTTCGTGGGGGAGAATTTCTACGCCAACGTCAATTGCACCATCCTCGACGTCTGCGAGGTGCACATCGGCGACAACGTGCTGCTGGCGCCCGGGGTGCAGATCTACACCGCTGCTCATCCGGTGGCGGTGGCGCCGCGCATCAAGGGGGTGGAGTTCGGCAAGCCTGTTCGTATAGGCCACAACGTCTGGATTGGCGGGAGCGTCGTCATCTGCCCCGGCGTCACCATAGGGGACAATAGCGTCATTGGCGCGGGTTCGGTGGTGACCAAGGATGTGCCGGCGGGCGTGGTGGCGGCTGGCAACCCTTGCAAGGTGCTTCGGCCGATGACGGTACAGGAGCTTGAAGGCGTCATCTAGCGGTGAACAGGGGCCATGAATGTTCGCGCTATCTGATTGATAGAAAAGCGACTTTCAGATTGTTTTGTATTCAGTGCTTATGTTCCGGGCCGCTTGGCCGATACTGTTGAGTGCAGGAGGAACCCTATGGATATATCAAGTTCTGCAAATGCGTCGTTTGGTTCTGCTCTGATGACGGCCAGTCTGGCCAAGAAACAGCAGACCCAAGAGGGCGAAGCTGCGCTGAAGCTGCTGCAAAACGCAGCGCAATCAGCGCCGGTTGCACCGACATCGGCCAGCGCTTCTTTGGGAAGCAAGATCGATATTCGCGTCTGACCCTAATGAAAAAGCCCCCATCTCGCGATGGGGGCTTTGTTATCTCTGCGATTTGGCGCGAGCCTCTTCCGCTCAGAGCGGGAAGGGCGCTGGCGCCTCGAAGCTCATCCGCTCGCCGCTGCGGGGGTGGCTGATGGTCAGGCTGGCCGCATGCAGGTAGAGATGGGGCGCTGCCGCCAGTGCATCCGGATGGGCGTAGAGGTTGTCACCCAGGATCGGGTGCCCCAGCTCCAGCATATGAACGCGCAGCTGGTGCGAGCGACCGGTGATGGGGGTCAGCTTGATCAGGCTGTTGCCGTTCTCCACCTTCAATTTTTCCCACAGGGTCAGGGCGTGGCGGCCCTCTTCGTGGTCAACCTTCTGTTTCGGGCGGTTGGGCCAGTCGACGCAGAGCGGCAGGTCAACCTGACCCGACTCGGCCTCCGGCTCGCCCCACACCCAGGCGAGGTAGTGCTTCTCGGTCTCCCGCTCGCGAAATTGCCGACTCAGCTCCCGATGTGAATTGGGGTTGAGGGGAATGACAATGACGCCCGTGGTGGACATGTCGAGGCGATGAGCCGCCGCCGCCTTGGGGTGCTGCTGCTTCACCCGATGCAGGACGCTGTCTTCATTCTCGGGGCCGCGCCCGGGGACGCTCAGCAGGCCAGTGGGCTTGTTGACCACCATGATGTCCTTGTCCTTGAACAGGATATCGAGCCAGGGTTCCAGAGGCGGTGAGTATTCAAACATAAATGTCTCGCATCAGAAGGTGGGGGCAAGCCCCCATCAGTTATGGGTAACCACGATAAAGCGGCATTGAGTATCCAGTTTGAGCTGGGTCTGGCCGCTGTCGGTCGGTACCTTGTCAGTTATGGGTGACCACGATAAAGCGGATTGCATCCAGCTTGAGTTGGGTCTGATCGATCAGGTGGTGCAATTCTGCCTGCAGATTGCGCAGATAATCCAGTTCGCTGTCGCGCACGTTCGGGTTGACCGCCTTGAGCGCTTCCAGACGATCCAGATCCTGCTGCAGGGTCTGCGCCATCTGGGCACGGGCCTTGTCGACAATCCCGGCTTTCAGCTCTTCGGCAATCGGTTGAGCCTTGCCAATCAGACCGTGGATCACCGGTTGGGACGCGGTGACCAGCTTGCTGCCGAGGTGGCGGTTGACCGGAGTCAGCTGGCGGTTGAAGGCATCGAACGCCACCTTCTCGCCCAGATTCTGGCCGTTCTTGTCCATCAGCAGACGGATTGGCGTCGGTGGCATGAAACGGTAGAGCTGGGGATGGGCCGCAGACTCGGCAACGAAGATCAGCTCAAGCAGGATGGAGCCGATGGGCAGCGCCTTGTTCTTGAGCAATGCGACCGAGGTAGCACCGATCTCGGAGCCGAGGATCAGGTCGATGCCGCCGCGCATCATGGGGTGATCCCAGGAGAGCAGCGCCATGTCATCCCGCGACAGGGCGGTGTTGCGATCGAAGGTGATGGTCATGCCGTCTTGCGGCAGGCCCGGGAAGCTGGAGACCAGCATGTGATCCCCGGGAGTCAGCACCAGCGCGTTCTCGCCACGGTCATCCTGATTGACGCCGATCTCGTCAAACATCTTGAGGGCGAAGGAGATCATGCCGGTGTCGTCATCTTCGGCGGCCAGCTTGTCGACCAGCTGCTGGGCGGCGGCACCACCGCTGGAGTGGATCTCCAGCAGGCGATCGCGACCCTGTTCCAGCCGGGCCTTGAGCGGTTCGTGCAGTTCGCGGGTCTTGATCAGCAGGGCGTCGAGGGTCGCCTGATCGCCGGTGTTGGCGGCCAGCAGCTCGAACAGCTCGTCACGCACCGCTTCGAATACCGGGCGAGCGGTCGGGCAGGTCTGCTCGAACGCGTCCAGACCATCGTGATACCAGAGCTGCAGGGCGCGCTGGGAGGTGCCCTCCAGATAGGGAACGTGGATCTCGACGGTATTCTGCTGACCGATACGATCCAGTCGACCGATGCGCTGTTCCAGCAGATCCGGATTGAGCGGCAGATCGAACAGCACCAGATGACTGGCAAACTGGAAGTTGCGACCTTCTGAGCCGATCTCGGAGCAGAGCAGCACCTGGGCGCCACCATCTTCTTGCGCAAAATAGGCAGAGGCCTTGTCCCGCTCGAGGATCGACATCCCTTCATGGAATACGGTGCCGCGGATCCCTTCACGGGTGCGCAGCGCCTCTTCCAGTGCGAGAGCGGTGGCCGCTTCGGAGCAGATCACCAGCACCTTCTGTTGGCGGGCAGAGAGCAGCAGCCCCAGCAACCACTCGACGCGCGGGTCGAACTGGGTCCAGGTGGCGTTGTCGCCTTCGAACTGCTGGAAGATCTTCTCGGGGTAGAGGTAGCGCAGGGCGCGGGTCTGCAGATCGCCGCCGTTGCCACCCATCATGCCCATCACCTTGATGGCGGTCTTGTACTGATCCGGCAGCGGCATGGGGTAGACATTGAGATGACGCTCGGGGAAGCCCTGAATATTGGCGCGGCTGTTGCGGAACAGCACCCGGCCGGTGCCGTGCTGATCCAGCAGCTTGGCGACCGCTTGCTGACGGGCGGTTGCATCGCTTAAGTCCAGCCCTTCCAGCTGGCTGGCGAGGATCTGTCTGGCTGCATCACTCAGGGTCTCGCCTTCCAGCAGCTCTTGCGCGGCGCTGGCGACCTGGCCATAAGCCTGCTCCTCGGCGAGGAAAGCCTCGTAGTCGTAGAAACGCTCGGGATCGAGCAGGCGCAGACGGGCAAAGTGGCTCTGGTGGCCCAGCTGATCCGGGGTAGCGGTCAGCAGCAGTACGCCCGGCACCTGTTCGGCCAGCGCTTCCACCATTTCGTAGGCGCGGCTGGGGGCCTCTTCACTCCACTCCAGATGGTGTGCTTCGTCGACAACCAGCAGATCCCACTCGGCTTCCAGCACCTGCTCGAAGCGACGACGCTTCTTGCGCAGGAAGTCGAGGCTGCAGATCACCAGCTGTTCGGTCTCGAAGGGGTTCTCTGCATCGGCGAATGCCTCGATGCAGCGCTCCTCGTCAAACAGGGAGAAGTGCAGGTTGAAGCGGCGCAGCATCTCGACCAGCCACTGGTGCTGCAAAGTCTCGGGCAGCAGGATCAGCACGCGATGGGCGCGGCCGGAGAGCAACTGCTGATGAATGATCATGCCCGCTTCGATGGTCTTGCCCAGACCCACCTCATCGGCCAGCAGTACGCGCGGGGCGTAGCGGTGACCCACTTCGTGGGCGATATAGAGCTGGTGCGGGATCAGGCTGACCCGGCCACCGGCCAGACCGCGAGTCGGATTGCGACGACGCTGGTGCTGGTTGATCAATGCCTCGTAACGCAGGGTAAAGCGGGACATCCGGTCAATCTGACCGGCGAACAGGCGATCCTGCGGCTTGTTGAACTTGATAAAGTTGTTGAGAAACACTTCCTTGAGGGCAACGGGCTCATCATTGTCGGTGCGCACACCTACATATATAAGCAGGCCGTTTTTCTCCTGCACTTCTTCGACCGTCATGGTCCAGTCTTCGTGACTGGTGATCTGATCGCCCACATTGAAGCTGACCCGGGTCACCGGCGCCTCTTCTTTGGCATACATGCGGTTTTCACCGGTAGCCGGAAACAACAGGGTAACCATGCGTCCTTCAACAGCAACGACAGTCCCCAACCCCAGATCCGTCTCTGTATCACTAATCCAACGCTGGCCAAGTGCAAAAGGCATTAAACTCTCCAAAGCCCAAGAGTGTGTGAATCGCAAAGGGGCGCTATGTTACCCGAAGGCGTGACCTCGATCACCATGCATATAGATGTAGAGAGACCAAATCGCCACAACCTTGATCTGCACCCTCCGCCACGCCACATAAAGGTAGCGATATCGCCAAATGGGTGTGTTATTGCAGGATAAATGCGCTTTTTGGGTGATTAGTGAACGGTTGAACCAAAAATGCGAATTTAATTCGAAAACACCCTTGCAAGCGTGATCCAGATCCCTATAATGCGCCACATCGACAGAGCAAGCGGCAACGCAGAAAGCCAAGTCGGTAACCTCGAAAAGCCTTTGAAAATAAGGCTTGACTCGAGAAGGCGGTTGAGTAGAATTCCACTCCCGCAGCAACGAA
>NZ_JAPDCD010000036.1:0-52753 GCF_027705695.1 Aeromonas sp. QDB62
GCACTCAGGGTCACGCCGTTGCTGAAGGTGACCTTGCTGCGGTCGAAGTCACCCTCACCCGCACTCACGCCCGCCAGGCTGAAGCTGTGACTGGTCGCCTGCTCGCTCGCCGCGCTCAGGGTCACCTTGAAGGTCAGGTCTTGGCCCTCTTCGGCTTTCGCGCCCTCGTTGTTCACCGCCACCTCTTTGATGGTCGGCAGCGCGTCGTTGTCGACGATGGTACCGATGGCGTCTTTGCCGCCGACGGCCAGCTTCAGGGTCTCGTCCGCTTCATCCACGCTGTCGTTGATGGTCGGCACGGTCACGGTGAAGCTGCTGACACCGGCCGGCACCAGCACACTCTTGCCATCCGCACTCAGGGTCACGCCGTTGCTGAAGGTGACCTTGCTGCGGTCGAAGTCACCCTCACCCGCACTCACGCCCGCCAGGCTGAAGCTGTGACTGGTCGCCTGCTCGCTCGCCGCGCTCAGGGTCACCTTGAAGGTCAGGTCTTGGCCCTCTTCGGCTTTCGCGCCCTCGTTGTTCACCGCCACCTCTTTGATGGTCGTAGGGTCAACACTACCTTGGTCAATAGCATTACCTGTGTTGCCGGCCGGATCGGTCACAGTGGCGGTGACGGTATAAGAGCCTTCCGCCAGCGGGGTGGTCACATCCACGCTGTAACCACCACCCGACTGCACGGTGACAGTCAGGGTTTGCTGAGTGCCATTGGCGTCGGTCACGACCAGAGTGACAGTGCTGCCTGGAACCGCATTGGTAGTACCTGTGATAGTCGGTGTGGTGTCATTTGTATTGTCAGGCGCATCGACAGTGATCACTGGAGCTGTTACATCCACACTCCCTGAATCAGTCGCACTTCCGGAATTACCCGCAGGATCTGTCACTGTGGCGGTCACGGTATAAGAACCCTCGGCCAGTGGGGTAACCACATCTACGGTGAAGGTGCCAGCGGGTGTGACGGTAGCGGTCAGGGTTTGTTGATTACCGTTTGCATCGGTAACCAGCAGGGTGACGATGTTGCCAACGGGAGCATCCGTGGTTCCGGTCAGGGTCGGAGTGGTGTCATTGGTATTGTCTGGCGCTACCACAGAAATGGTGGGCGGAGTCAGGTCAAATACTTCATCCTCGCCAGCAGCACCAAGCGGTAGTTCACCATTGGTGTTGTAGGTGGTATCGAAGGTAGCTTCAGCAATGGTTGCGGAACCGGTACGGTCGATGGTGACAAAACCGCCGTTGCCACTGGCACCAGCGACGCCTCCAATACCGCCACCACCGGCGGCCGGTGCACCGCCTGCGGCAGAGGCTTCAAAGGCCTGGGTCGGGTCAGCGCCACCCAAAATGGCCTGTTGCAGGGCATTGATATCATCAGGAGTGCCAGCGGCACCATTTTGCGCCAGCTGGGGAGCATCCCCCTCTTCGGCAGGCTCACTCTGCTCGCTGGCCGGTTGCACAGTGAACGACTGTCCGCCGCCCATGAAACTGGCGCCATCCGGCGACATGATCACCGCCCCTTTCGGCAGCACATCACCTTCAGCTAACAGCTTCCGGCTGCCATCTGCGGCCACCAGATAAATTTGTCCTTTAAGTTGGGTTACGGTTACGCCCTGTTCCAAGGTAACGGCATTGGTGATCATGTTCTCTCCTGAATCCTGATTTGAATGCAATAAGCCACAGCCTACTTTGCAGACTGAGGGGAAAAATAACCAGCTCGAAAATTCGAAAGGATAGACCGATTTGAGGCTGAACTGTTCAGCCAGACAGAAGTGTATAAAACGAGGTTGCGAGAATGGCAAAAACTAAAATTATCAATAAATTACAGAGTAATGACGGGAGCATGACAAAGCATGCTCCCGTCAGGATTAACCCTATACACCCGCCCAGAGGATGATAGCCAGCAGCTGTGGCGAGATGATCCGCAGGAACATCACCAGCGGGTAGACAGTGGCGTATGAGAGCGCACTGGCGCCACTGGTCGGGTGCATTGCGTTGGCAAAGGCCAGCGCGGGAGGGTCTGTCATGGAGCCGGCCAGCAAGCCGCACAGGGTCAGATAATTCATCTTGCCGTAGAGGCGCGCCAACACACCGACCACCAGCAGCGGGATCAGGGTGATCGCCATGCCGTAGAGCATCCAGGCCGGGCCATCACCATTGATCAGGGTATCGACGAAGCCGGCACCGGACTTGAAGCCGACCACCGCCAGAAACAGCACGATCCCGATCTCCCGCAGCGCCAGGTTGGCACTGGGGGGCATGAACCAGTAGAGCTTGCCGATGCTGCCGATCCGCGACAGGATCAGCGCCACCACCAGCGGCCCACCCGCCAGACCCAATTTGAGAGCGGCCGGGAAACCGGGCAGATAGAAGGGGATGGAGCCGAGCAATACGCCAAGGCCAATCCCGATAAATACCGGCAACATCTGCACCTGCTGCAGTTTTTGCTGCACGTTGCCGACCACATTGGTCACGGCCTCGATGGCATCGAGGCGCCCCACCAGGTTGAGAATATCGCCAAACTGCAGGCTGGTCTGACTGGTCGGCACCAGTTCGATACCGGCACGGTTGAGACGGGAGATAACCACGTCATAGCGCTGTTTGATGTCCAGATCGCGGATCTTCTTGCCAAGAACCTGCTCGTTGGTCACCACTACCCGCTCGACGCGCAGATCGGTGCCGCGGGTCGAGAGCGAGGTCTCCACCTCCTCCCCCAATACCAGCAACACCTTGTGCAGCGCGTGGCGCTCACCCACCAGATGTAACAAGTCACCCAGTTCGATACGGGATTCCGGCCGTGGCACCATCAGCTCGTCGCCCCGTTTGAGCCGTGAACAGATGACATCAGACTCGTCGAGACTCGGGATCTCGCTCAGCATCAGGCCGTGCATGTTGGGGTTGCGTACCGCGATGTTGATGGTCTGCAAGCTCTCCTTGGTTTTACCGGTTTGCAGCTCGAACTGGGCGGCTTCATCGTCGATCTTGATGCGAAAGAAGACCCTGACCAGCCACATGGTGAGCAAAATGCCACAGATGCCAAACGGATAGGCAACCGCATATCCCATCCCCATCAGGCCGGTAGAACCGGGCGCGGCGCCCAGCTCGGCCAGGATCTGCTGGCCCGCACCGAGGGATGGCGTATTGGTGACGGCACCGGAGAAGACCCCCAGAATGACCGGCAACGGCACATCGAAAAATTGATGCAAGCCAGCGGCCACCACGCAGCCAAGGATGACCAGCAAAGCGGCAAACGCGTTGAGTTTGAGACCCGAACTGCGCAATGACGAGAAGAAACCCGGCCCGACCTGGATGCCGATGGTATAGACAAACAGGATCAGGCCAAATTCTTGAATAAAGTGAAGCGTTTGTGCATCCAGCGCGAGATCGGAGGCGCCTGCAAAGTGACCCACTATGATGCCGCCGAACAGCACCCCCCCTATTCCCAAGCCAACGCCATAGACTCGCCAGTTTCCCAGCCAGAGTCCTAGCACTGCCACCAGCGACAACATGCTGATGGAAAGCGCGATTTCACTCATTTCGTGCATCCTTTGCGAATTGAACTGGCCCTAGCTTGTCAGCAAACGCTGATGCCAACTGTGTGATACCGCACGAATTTATCCTTTTACGCGCCAAAAATACCAATTAAGGGCTAGTTGCAAGACGTTAGGCGACGTAGCCGTAAATGGCCATAAAGTGACAAACGCTGCCACCCAGCACAAAGAGATGCCAGATGGCGTGGTTATAGGGGATCTGCTTGGCCACATAGAAGATGACCCCGAGGCTGTAGATAAGGCCGCCAAGCCCGAGCAGCAGCAGCCCCTCACCGACCAGATGGATATAGAGCTGGTAGATGACCACCAGCGACAGCCAGCCCAGCATCAGATAGGTGAACAGCGACAACTTCTTGAAGCGGTTGATGAATATCAGCTTGAACACCACCCCGGCCAGCGCCAGTCCCCAGATCACCACCATCAGCCCGCGCGCCAGCGGCGTATCGAGCGCCACCAGCAGGAAGGGGGTATAGGTACCGGCGATCAACAGATAGATGGCGCAGTGATCAAACACCTTGCACCAGCGTCGCGCCTTGCCCTCCGCCATGCTGTGGTAGAGGGTCGAGGCGAGATAGAGCAGCACCAGACTGCCACCATAGAGGCTGTAGCTCACCAGCGCTTGCGTGCCCTGCCCCCACCCCTTGATGAGCAGCAGCACCAACCCGGCAATACCCAGCAACAATCCCGCTCCGTGGCTCAGCCGGTTGGCCAGCTCTTCCCGGGGGGAGTAATCCATCACACCACTCATAACATTCACTCCGTCATCATTGGCGACACTCTACCCAGCACCATTTCAGAGTACAAGTGTTCGCTTAAAAAATGGGGTGGCTGTCACCCGCCCCCCTTTGGTGTATGCTCTGCCGCCGATGCCCGACAGAAGCGGCATAGACACCTACCCCGGTGACCTGGTCTGGAGAACCTGATGAAGTTGACTGAGCTGTTTGCACAAGCGGATCCCGCCTTTGGCGAGGCGATGAGCACCTTGCTGGAGACCTTCCACCACTCCGACGACAGTCAGGCCCCCTACCAGCGCGACCTGTTCACCCATCAGCTCGACCAGTCCAGCATGCCCGCCAGCGGCTGCTCGACCGAGGCCTATCTCGCCCGGCTGGCTACTCTGGTACCCGGCGCCTCTCACCTCACCTCGCCACGCTACATGGGTCATATGACGGCACCATTGCCGGCCTTCACTGCCGAGCTCTCCCGTCTGGTGGTGATGCTCAACCAGAATCCGATGAAGATGGAGTCCTCCCGTCTGCTCAGCTTTCTGGAGCGGGAGGTGCTGGCCAAGCTGCACCGCCTCATCTACGGCATGGACGATGCTTTCTACGGCGAACAGATGCATGCCAAGGATGCCGCCCTCGGCGTCATGACCAGCGGCGGCACCATCGCCAACGTCACCGCCCTCTGGCTGGCCCGCAACCGCGCCTGCGGCGACAACCTGTTCGCCCTCTACGAGCAGGGCTATCGCGGCGCCGTCATTCTAGGTTCACGGCTGATGCACTACTCCTTCGACAAGGGGATGGATTTGCTGGGGCTGGGCGCTCGCAGCGTCTGGCGCCTCGAGACCGACGAGCAGAACCGGCTCAGTCTGGCTGCGCTGGAACAGGCGCTGCTCCAGTGCAAAGAGCAGAAATTGAAGGTGCTGGCGCTGGTCGGCGTGGCGGGCAGCACCGACTTTGGCTCCATCGATCCGCTGCCGGAGCTGGCTGCCATCGCCGAGCGCGAGCAGATCCACTTCCACGTGGATGCCGCCTGGGGTGGCCCTACCCTCTTCTCCCCCCGCTATCAAAACCTGCTGGCCGGGATCGAGCACGCCGATACCGTCACTCTGGATGGCCACAAACAGCTGCTGGTGCCGCTCGGTACCGGCATGCTGCTCTGCCGCCAGCCCGACCTGATGATGGCGGTCAAACGGGAGGCGCCCTACGCCATTCGTGCCACCTCGTTTGATCAGGGCCGCTTTACGCTTGAGGGCACCCGCCCGGCCAATGCCCTCTATCTGGATGCCGCCTTCCAGCTGTTCGGCCAGCAAGGCTATGCCGACCTCATCGAGGCCAACTACGACCGGGCCCGACTGATGGCCGAGCTCATCACCAGTAATCCGGCCTTCGAGCTGATGTCTGCTCCGGTGATGAACCTGCTCTCCTATCGCTGCATCCCGCCCCATCTGCAGGGCAAGGTGCTGGATGAAGCGGCCAACGAGCAGATCAACGACTTCAACGTAGCGCTGCAAAAAGCCCAGCGCGCCGAGGGGCACAGCTTTGTCTCCCGTACCCAGCGCGCCGTGGTGCGCTACGGTGCCCAACCCCTCACCCTGCTGCGCGCCGTGCTGCTCAACCCCCTGATTGAAGAGCGCCATATCCGCGACCTGCTGGCCGATCAGCAGCGACTGGGGATCTCCATTGCTCGCCAACTGTTTGGCGGCAGCGCGGAACCGGCGTAAAAATGAGCGGTCTTATTCATTTGCCGTTGTCCACCGTGCAGGTAGACTGGGCAAAATTTGCAGGCCATCTTTGAGGACTAGGCGTCAGAAATGAAGCAATTTATTGAATTTATTCCACTTATCGTTTTTTTTGCGGTCTACAAGTTCTACGACATCTACATGGCGACCGGCGCCCTGGTGGTGGTCACCGGTCTGCAGCTCGCCTACAGCTGGATCCGCTATCGCAAGGTCGAGAAGATGCAGCTATTCACCTTCCTGCTGGTCGGCTTCTTTGGCGGTCTCACCGTATTCTTCCACGATGACACCTTCATCAAGTGGAAAGTGACCGTCATCAACGCCCTGTTTGCGCTGGGTCTGCTCATCAGCCGGTATGGCTTTGGCAAGAATCTGATAAAGCAGATGCTGGCCAAAGAGCTGCAGGCACCCGACGCCATCTGGGATCGGGTCAACCTCGGCTGGGCCGGTTTCTTTGCCGTCTGCGGCCTGCTCAATCTCTACGTGGCGTTCAACCTGCCGCAAGAGATGTGGGTCAACTTCAAGGTGTTCGGCCTGCTGGGGATGACGCTGGTCTTTACCCTGCTGAGCGGCGTCTATCTCTATCGCCACATCCCTGCCGAGCAGTTGTCCCAGCAAAAAGACGAACCAAAAAAATAACCCTCATCAGAAAAGGATTGTCTCATGTGGTATCTCATCTACTCAGAAGATGTTCCCGATAGCCTGCCACTGCGCAAGCAGGTTCGCCCTGCCCATCTGGCTCGCCTGCAAGCCCTGCAGGATGAAGGTCGCCTGCTGACCGCGGGTCCTAATCCTGCCATCGATGCAGAGGATCCGGCCGATGCCGGTTTTACCGGCAGCACCGTCATCGCCGAGTTTGCCTCGCAGGCGGACGCCAAAGCCTGGGCTGATGCCGACCCTTATGTGACCGCCGGTGTTTACGCCAAGGTCACCATCAAGCCGTTCAAAAAGGTCTTCTGACCACAAAGCGAATAGCGAAATAAAAAAGGCCAGACTGGAAGTTCATTCCAGTCAGGCCTTTTTGCATCCCGATATCTCGTTTATGCCTTGGCGACAAACCAGGGATTGAGGATCTCGGGCTTGTTGTAGGCAAGGGATGAGCCATCGAGTTGGGTGACGCTGCCACCCGCCCCCTCCAGCACAGCCTGCGCCGCACCGGTGTCCCACTCGCAGGTGGGGGCGAGACGTGGATAGAGCTCGGCGCCCCCCTCGGCAATGATGCAGAACTTGAGGGAGCTGCCCATGGAGACCAGCTCGATCTCGCCAAAAGGAGCCAAGAAATCGAGGGTCTCCTGCGACAGGTGGTTGCGACTGCCCACCACTCGCCACGCCTCGCCTTCACGATGAGGCCGGGTCTGGATAGGCTCGCGCTTGCCATCGGCGATGCGCCAGGCACCGAGACCCTTTCCGCCATACCAGAGCTTGTCCAGCACAGGGGCATAGACCAGCCCCCAGCGCGGCGCCCCCCCTTCAATCAGCGCGATATTGACGGTGAACTCGCCGTTGCGGGAGACAAACTCCTTGGTGCCGTCGAGGGGATCCACCAGCCAGTAGCGGGACCAGCCGTGGCGCGCCGCCATCACCTCGGGGCCCGACTCCTCTGACAATACGGGGATGTCTGGGGTCAATCGCGCCAGCGCCTGCACAATCACCTCATGAGCCCCCTTGTCGGCCGCCGTGAGCGGGCTCTCGTCGCTCTTGTACTCCACCGCGAAGGGCTGGCTATAGATGGCCATGATGGCCGCTCCCGCCGCGCGGGCGACAGGTTCAAGTTCGGTGATATCGGGGTGGTACAGGGGATGATCCATAACAATCTCGTCCAACTCACAGGGTCAACCAGTGTAACCCTTTTGACATCAACTGCTTATAGCCGATTGTGCTGGGTTATTACAGCTCGGTGGCCGCCAGCCCATTGCCCTCACTTGAACAACACCTGAAATAACAAAGGACGCCGTGGCGTCCCTTGTTATTTCTAGCGACCGGTCTCAGGCCGCGGGCCTATTTTGCAACTCAGATCCCCTGACGGGCTTCCTGCATCAGCAGGCGCATATCGCTCACGGCTTTGGCCAGACCATCGAAGGCGGCACGGCCGATGATGGCGTGGCCGATGTTGAGCTCATAGAGCTCGGGGATAGCAGCGATAGCCTTGACGTTGTGGTAGTGCAGGCCGTGGCCGGCATTGACCTTCAAGCCCTTGCCAGCGGCATAGGAGGCACCGGCGGCGATGCGCTTGAACTCGGCGTTGCGCTCGGCATCTGTGGTGGCATCGGCATAACGGCCAGTGTGGATCTCGATAAAGGGGGCACCACTCTCGGCAGCCGCATCGATCTGGATGGGATCGGCGTCGATAAAGAGGGATACCTGGGCCCCCACCGCGGAGAGACGGGCAACGGCGTCAGTCACCTTGTCCAGCTGACCGGCCACGTCCAGACCGCCCTCGGTGGTCACTTCGGTGCGCTTCTCAGGCACCAGACAGACGAAGTGGGGCTTGATGCGGCAGGCGATGCCGATCATCTCTTCGGTCACCGCCATCTCCAGGTTCATTCTGGTCTGGATAGTCTGGCGCAGGATCTCCACGTCGCGGTCGGTGATGTGGCGGCGATCTTCACGCAGATGCACGGTGATACCATCGGCCCCTGCTTGTTCAGCAACAAAAGCGGCCTGCACCGGATCCGGATACTGGGTGCCACGGGCGTTACGCAGGGTGGCAATATGGTCGATGTTCACACCCAGATAGATTTCACTCATTGAGAACTCCTTGAAAAGCTTCATCTGTTGACTGCGCGGCTACCGCGCGGATATCCATATATCAGCTAGTAGGTTCGATTAGCGCAGCGTAATCGGACGTAGGTAACATTCTTACCGTGCCGGGTAACGCAGCAGGACGGTTAACCCAAGCTATTGCGGCGTTTTAAAAACAGCTCCCGACTCTTTAACTGGCGCTTGCCCAGATAGGGTTGCAGTGCCAGTCGGCTGAAACGTTTGGCCGCCTGCAGCAAGGGAGGGGTATCGAAACGTCCCTCGGCAAAGGCGAGCAGGTGGGCACCGAGAAACAGGGTACGGGGATCCGGCGCCCGCTCGCAAGCAACAAAGCCCAATTCACGCTCGAAGCCATAGAGCAGGGTCGGCTCGATGGGCGACTCGTCGTCCGCCGTGTATTCGAAATCCACCGCATAGCCGAGCGCCTGCAACAGCAGGAACTCGAAGCGGCGCAGCGGCAGCTCCGGCATCTCGCCATCGGCCAGCGCCATGATGGCACGGGCATAGGCATCGAACACCTCGGGGAACGGTGTGTGCGCTTCCAGCAGGTAGTAAACCAGCTCGTTGAGATAGAGGCCGTAGAAGAGGCGATCGCCGCCGAGTCGCAGGGAGTGATCCGGGCATTCGACCTGGGTGAGGTTCTTGAGATCGCCCTTGCCGCGCCAGGCGATGGTGAGCAGGGTAAAGGGTTGCAACAGCCCCTTGAGAGGGGAACGTGGCCCGCGAGAACCGCGAGCCACCAGAGTAAATCGGCCACTATCCTGGGTGAAGACCTCGACCAGCTGGCTGGTCTCCCGATAGGGCCGACTGTGGATGACGAAAGCCGGGGTCAGCAATCAGTCGTCACCATACCCGAGGCTGCGCAGGGCGCGCTCATCATCAGCCCAGCCCGACTTGACCTTGACCCACAGCTCGAGGTGCACCTTGTTCTGGAACAGACGTTCCATATCGAGGCGCGCTTCGGTGCCGATGGTCTTGATCTTCTCGCCCTTGTTGCCGATGACCATCTTCTTCTGGCCATCGCGCTCGACCAGGATCAGGCCGTGGATGTGGTAGAGGCCGTTCTCTTCCACCTTGAAGCGCTCGATCTCCACCGTCACCGAGTAGGGCAGCTCCTCACCGGTGAAGCGCATCAGCTTCTCGCGGATGATTTCGGAGGCCATAAAGCGGGAGGAGCGGTCAGTCACGTAATCTTCCGGGAAGAAATGGACGTTTTCCGGCAGCAGATCCTTGGCCCACTCGCGGATCTTCTCCACGTTGGTGCCCTTTTCGGCACTGATGGGCAGAATATGGGCGAAGTTCATCTGTTGGCCCAGCCACTCGAGGTGGGGCAGCAGATCTTCTTTCTCTTTGACGTTGTCGATCTTGTTGACCGCCAGCACCACCGGGCACTTGAGATTGCGCAGCTTGCCCAGCACCATCTCGTCGTCTTTGGTCCAGTGGGTACCGTCGACCATGAACACCACCATGGCCACATCACCCAGCGAACTGGTGGCGGCACGGTTCATCAGGCGGTTGATGGCCCGTTTCTCTTCAATGTGCAGACCCGGGGTGTCGACATAGATGGTCTGGTAGTTATCCTCGGTGTCGATCCCCAAAATCCGGTGACGGGTGGTCTGGGGCTTCTTCGAGGTGATGCTGACCTTCTGGCCAAGCAGCTTGTTGAGCAGGGTGGACTTGCCCACATTCGGTCGGCCCACGATGGCAACAAAGCCGCAGTAGGTAGTATCTGTCATGACAGTTTTTCCAATGCTTGCTGCGCAGCGGCCTGTTCGGCCTTGCGACGGCTGGTGCCGACCCCTTTGATCGGACCATCCAGACCTTCCACGTCACACTGGACGGTGAACTCCTGGTTGTGGGCCTCACCCTTGACGTTGGTCACAGTGTAGGTTGGCAGGGATTTGCGGCTTCCCTGCAAAATTTCTTGCAGACGGGTCTTGGGATCTTTCTGCTCGATGCCCGGCTTGATCTCTTCCAGGCGGCTGGCGTACCAGCTCAGCAGCAGTGTCCGCACCGTCTCAAGATTGGTATCCAGATAGACGGCACCGATCACCGCCTCGACCGTGTCGGCCAGAATGGATTCACGGCGAAAACCGCCGCTCTTGAGTTCGCCGGGACCGAGGATCAGGTGATCCCCGAGGTCAAACTCCCGGCCCAGTTCGGCCAGGGTCTTCTCGCGCACCAGGGTGGCGCGCATCCGGCTGAGATCCCCTTCCGCCGCTTGCGGGAAGCGGTGGAAGAGATCGTCGGCAATCACCAGACTCAAAATCGAGTCACCCAGAAATTCCAGTCGTTCATTGTGACGGGAGCCGGCGCTGCGGTGAGTCAGCGCACGGGTCAGCAGTTCCAGATCCGCAAAAACATGCCCGAGACGGGACTGCAGTCTGTTCATCTTGATATTCATTTACTTGATTCCGCCAATGCGGTTGAAGCGCACACCTGTCGGTATCCAACTTGGCAGCAGGGAGCCTTCTTCGCGCTCGAATTCAAAACTTATCCAGATAGCGACCGCCTTGCCGACCAGATTCTGCTCGGGCACAAAGCCCCAGAAGCGGCTGTCGGTGCTGTTGTCGCGGTTGTCGCCCATCACGAAATACTGGCCTTCCGGTACGACCCATTCGTCGGGGTAGGTGCCGGGCTGGCGATAGTAACGGCCAACCATGTCGGGCATCAGCGGATTGCGCAGGGTCTCGTGGGAGACATCACCCAACTGCTCGGTATAGCGGTCAAGGGGGATCCCCATCTGGGTAAATTCGCCTCTTTGTTCAAACTTGACGTCGAGCTTCTTGAAGCCCGGGCACGTTTTCCCTTCCTGCTCCTCGCACTTGGGCCGGATCATCAGCTCCTTGTTGCGATAGATAACCCGATCACCCGGCATGCCGACCACCCGCTTGATGTAGTCAACGCGCGGTTCAAGGGGGTACTTGAACACCACCACGTCGCCGCGCTTGGGCTCGCCAGTCTCGAGGAACTTGGTGTTGGTCACCGGGTCCCGCAGACCATAGGCAAATTTTTCCACCAGGATGAAGTCGCCCACCAGCAGGGTGGGCATCATGGAACCTGACGGGATCTGGAACGGTTCAAAAATGAACGAACGCAGGATCAGCACAAAGGTGATGACCGGGAAGACCCCGGCGGTCTGCTCAATCCAGACCGGCACAGGGGCCACCTTGGCTAGGGTCTTCTCATCCAGGTGGGCACCGCCATGGGCACGAGCCACGGCAATCTTGGCGGCGCGCTGCTTGGACCAAATCATCTTGTCCAGACACCAGATAACACCGGTGATCGCGCAGACCACCACCAGGATCAGGGAAAACGTGCTTGCCATCTATTAATCCTTTCCGACGTGGAGAATCGCGAGGAAGGCTTCCTGCGGCACGTCGACACGGCCGAGGGACTTCATCCGCTTCTTACCTTCTTTCTGCTTGTTCAGCAGTTTCTTCTTACGACTCACGTCACCACCGTAGCACTTGGCGGTCACGTCTTTACGCAGCGCCTTGACGGTACTGCGGGCGATGATCTGGTTGCCGATGGAGGCCTGAATAGCGATGTCGAACATCTGGCGCGGGATCAGCTCGCGCATCTTCTCAACCACCTGGCGACCGCGATACTGGGCGTTCTCCTTGTGGGTGATGATGGCCAGCGCATCGACCCGCTCACCGTTGATCATGATGTCCAGACGGACCATGTCAGAGGTTTCGAAGCGCTTGAAGCCGTAATCCAGCGAGGCGTAACCGCGACTGGTGGATTTCAGGCGGTCGAAGAAGTCGAGTACCACTTCTGCCATCGGGATTTCATAGGTCAGTGCCACCTGCTTGCCGTGATAGACCATGTTGGTCTGCACGCCACGCTTCTCGATACAGAGGGTGATCACGTTGCCCATATACTCCTGCGGCAACAGGATATGGCACTCGGCGATCGGCTCACGCATCTCTTTGATATTGTTGACCGCAGGCATCGCCGACGGGCTATCGATGTGGATGGTCTCGCCGTTGTTCAGCTCGATTTCATAGACCACGGTCGGCGCCGTGGTGATCAGATCCAGATCGTATTCCCGCTCCAGACGCTCCTGAATGATCTCCATGTGCAGCATGCCAAGGAAGCCGCAACGGAAGCCGAAGCCCAGCGCAGTGGAGCTCTCCGGTTCGAAGAATAGGGAGGCATCGTTGAGCGACAGCTTGTCGAGGGCGTCACGGAACGACTCGTAGTCATCGCTGGAAATGGGGAACAGACCGGCATAAACCTGCGGCTTCACCTTCTTGAAACCGGCCAGCGCCTTGTCGGCACCGTTCTTGGCCTGGGTCAGGGTATCGCCCACCGGCGCGCCGTGGATGTCCTTGATACCGCAGACAACCCAACCTACCTCGCCGCAACCCAGACCCTGGGTATCCACCTGCTTGGGCGTGAAGATACCGATACGATCGACACCCCATACCTGGCCGGTACTCATCACCTTGATCTTGTCGTTCTTCTTCAGCGAACCGTTCTTGACCCGCACCAGCGAGACGACGCCCAGATAGGAGTCAAACCAGGAGTCGATGATCAACGCCTGCAGCGGGGCATCCGGATCACCTTCCGGTGCCGGGATGCGGGCAACGATCTCTTCCAGCACCAGATCGACACCGAGGCCGGTCTTGGCGGAGCAGCGTACCGCGTCCATCGCATCGATGCCGACGATATCTTCGATCTCCTCGGCAACCCGCTCCGGTTCTGCCGCAGGCAAATCAATCTTGTTCAGCACCGGCACCACTTCCAGCTCCATTTCCATGGCGGTGTAGCAGTTGGCCAGAGTCTGTGCCTCAACCCCCTGGCCGGCATCCACCACCAGCAGCGCCCCTTCACAGGCCGCCAAAGAGCGGGAGACCTCGTAGGAGAAATCCACATGGCCCGGGGTGTCGATAAAGTTCAGCTGGTAGGTGTTACCGTCTTGTGCCTGGTAGTTCAGGGTCACACTCTGTGCTTTGATGGTAATGCCGCGCTCGCGCTCCAGATCCATGGAGTCAAGCACCTGAGCCTGCATCTCGCGGTCGGACAAGCCACCGCAAGTCTGGATCAGACGGTCCGACAGGGTCGATTTACCGTGGTCGATGTGCGCAATAATCGAAAAGTTACGAATGTGTTTCATCGAGCAAGAGTCACTCAAAATTGGTTAAGGTCAGTTATGGAGGCGCGATTTTACTGGATAACCCGGCTGACGGCCATTCTTTAGTCGCCAGCGCCAGTGAAATAGCGCCTGTTCGGTCAGGGGAGGATGCGGACAGGAACCACCACGCCAAGCATCTGCGGGCCGTAGCGCCCCTGATCCAGGCGGTTGGAAAAGTAACGAACCAGTAAAAAGCCCAGCACGCCCCCCAGCAGGCAGCAGAGAATGGTGATCCCCTCCCCGCCCGAGAGCAGCGGCGCCAGCCAGAGCTGCCCCAACAGGGCCCCCACCAGCAAGCAGAACAGCGGCAGCACATAGACCAGCGCCGCCCCGCGCAGCAGACTCGCCTGCGGGATGCCGAGCCTCACTTGCTGGCCAATCCGCACCTCGACGGTCAGCCTGACCCGCAAGCGGGGAGCTTTCAGGGGAAATGCCTTGGCCACGGTGCCGGTACCGCAACTGGATTGCTGCTGGCAGCCACTGCAGGCGGAGCGCCGCTCGCACTCCACCCAGGCATGGTCACCCTCAATGGCCACCACGGTCGCCAGCTCTTCACTCATCTCGTTCACGGCAACACCTCGTGCTCATGCAATGGCAGGATCTGAACACGACTTGCAGTCTGCGGCAAGCTGGGCACCACAGTCAGCCCAGAGCATGGACTCACTGCACGGCCTCGTTGCGGGCCAGCGGCTGGACCGACTCGGCGATGCGCTTGGCGGTCTCGGCAGGCACTTCCCCGACCACTGTGATCTCGACCCCCACTTCGTTGACATAGCTCACCAGCGAGGTCGCGCCCTGGCGGATCAGCTGCTGGCGCACCGCCTGCTTGGGATCCACCCGGGAGACATAGACAGAGAGATCCACCAGCCCGTCAGAGAGCATCATGTAATCCACCGGCATACTGGTGGTCACCAGCTGGTGCCGGTCTTGCGACAGCACCTTGAAGCCATCGGGCAGCCAGGTGATCTGCCAGTTCAGCGCCTGCTGCGGCGCCGGATAGGCATCCTCCAGCGCCAGCGCCGGAGGCTGCTTGCTGTTGGCCAGCTTCACCAGCCAGGGGGCCGGTTTGCTCTGCAGATCCAGCTCGACACCGAGTACCTGCTCCACCAGATTGCCTTCCCGCTCGACCATGTCGATCCGCAGCAGTAAGTGGCTCTGCTCGTCAATCCAGAGCACGAAACCATATTTGTCGGCCTCTTTAGGCACCAGCCTTACCACCTGCGCCACCACACCGGCGACCCGGCTGCGACCGGCCAGCACCGGATCATAGCTCTCCAGCACCTGGGCCAGCGGCATCTTCACCAGGGTCGACCAGATGCCGGGGAAGCGGGCATCCTTCAGGGTGTAGGGATCGTGGCTGTTTTCAAAGAAGGTGTATTCGTTCTGGCGCTGGAGATACTCGATCGCCTTGCCATCGAGATAACTGAGGTGGGCCACTTCCTTGCCGTTGATCACGGCATGGCTGATCCGGATCGGTTCAAGACGCCCCTGACGGGCCTTGACCATGGACAACTCGAAATTCTGTTGCTGCACGGCACTCTGCATCTGCTGCAACAAGGCCTCGGCCGACTTATCGTCGGCCGAGGCCTTGGCACTGATCAGCAGGAGAGAGGCCAGCAAAATACGGCTGGACTGGCGCACGTTTGTATCCCTGACAATTCGTTATTGTTGGATCTGCCTGTCTTGCAACAGGCGCTGCTGCAACTGGTGGTCACGCAGGAAGGCGTTGATCCGCTCCCGCTGCTCCTGCATCTGCTGTTCGGTCAGCCCTTGCTGACGGGCACGGGCGCCATCCTGTTGCGGATAGTGAACACTCACCGGCGCCGCACTGCCACCGATAGGGATGGTATTGAGCACCGGATTGGCCGGAACGCCATCCTGTCCCTGATACTGCTGCACGCCGAAGATAACGGCAGCAGCCACGGATGCCGCAATGGCATATTGACCGAGTTGCTGACCGACCCGGCGGAACAACGGAACCACATTGGAATCTGTCTTGACCGGTGCAATGGCAGGTTGCTGCACAGGAGCCGTCTCAACCGGCTTGGGTGCCAGTATGGTGGGCTCATCCTCCAGCGCAGCCATGATGCTGTCACTGAGATCCAGTTGCAGATTGACCGGCAGGTCACCCCGCATGGCATCGCCGATCAGGTGGTAACGACCCCAGGTAGCTTGCAAGTCGGAGTCCATCTCCAGCTCGTTCAGTACCTCTGCGTCAATCAGGTCACCATCCATCAGGGCAGAGATTTGCTCTTTATTTGCCATAAGTTAACCCGTCTTTCCCCAGTTAATTCTCGATCAGAGGTTGCAGCTTTTTATCGATTGCTTCCCTCGCCCGGAAGATACGGGATCTGACCGTACCCACTGGGCAATCCATGATTTCGGCAATCTCTTCGTAGCTCAGCCCTTCCAGTTCGCGAAGGGTGATAGCTGTCCTCAGGTCTTCCGGCAATGCCTCTATGGCTGAAAACACCGTGCGCTTGATCTCGTCAGTCAGCGCCAGGTTTTCGGGGGTTGAGACCTCTTGCAAGGCTTCGCCACCACCATAAGACTCCGCTTCGTCAGCCTCCACATCACTGCTGGGCGGCCTGCGCCCCTGGGAGGTCAGATAATTCTTCGCCGTGTTCACGGCAATTCGGTACAACCAGGTATAAAAAGCACTTTCGCCACGGAATGTCGGCAATGCACGGTAGGCTTTTATGAAGGCCTCTTGCGCCACATCGGGCACATCACCGGGATTGTTGACATACCTGGCAACCAGGTTGACCACCTTTTGCTGGTATTTTTTTACCAACAGGTTGAAAGCTGCTTTATCGCCGCGCTGGACCCGTTCAACCAGCTGTTCGTCCAGTAGATTCTGGTCGCTCATCAGAGCCGTAAAACCCCCATCAGGTTATCGTTCTTCTTTTCCGGCCCTTCCTAAGCGCACAAGTTCAGACAGGGAGAATCAGAGAAAGTTCGCTTCAATTGAAAAAAATGTGATGCAGGCTGCATCCTCGCCCTCGCTTGGGCTACCATGGTGCCAGTTCTTAATCCAGGCTAATGATACTTATGAAAGCAAGTGTTGAATACCTTTGCGATGTACTGATCATTGGCAGCGGTGCCGCTGGTCTGTCCCTCGCGTTGCGATTGGCAGACCACGCCAAAGTCCTGGTTCTGAGCAAGGGGCCCATCAGTGAAGGGGCCACTTTCTATGCGCAAGGAGGCATCGCTGCCGTTTTCGACGAAACCGACAGCATCGAATCCCACGTGAGCGACACGCTCAACGCTGGCGCCGGGTTGTGTGACCCGGCAGTGGTAGAGTTCACCGCTCGCCACGCCCGCGAATCCATCCAGTGGCTCATTCAGCAAGGCGTCCCCTTCGATCAGGAGGAGAACGCCGACGGTGAATCCCACTATCACCTGACCCGCGAAGGGGGCCACAGCCATCGCCGCATCTTCCACGCGGCGGATGCCACCGGCAAGGCGGTGCAGCTCACCCTGATCGATCAGGTCCGTGCCCACCCCAATATCCAGCTGATGGAGCGCTTCAACGCGGTCGACCTCATCACCACCCGCAAGCTCAATCTGCCGGGCAACAAGGTGCTGGGTGCCTACGTCTGGAACCGCAACGCCGAGCAGGTCGAGGTGATCCGCGCCCGTTTCGTGGCACTGGCCACCGGTGGCGCTTCCAAAGTCTACCAGTACACCTCCAACCCGGATGTGAGCTCTGGCGATGGCATCGCCATGGCGTGGCGGGCCGGTTGCCGGGTGGCGAACCTGGAGTTCAACCAGTTCCACCCCACCAGCCTGTTCCACCCCGATGATCCCAACTTCCTGCTGACCGAAGCGCTGCGTGGCGAGGGGGCCTATCTGCGCCGCCCGGACGGCAGCCGCTTTATGCCGGAGTTTGACGAGCGGGCCGAGCTGGCACCGCGCGATATCGTCGCCCGCGCCATCGACCACGAGATGAAGCGGCTCGGGGCGGATTGCATGTATCTGGACATCAGCCACAAACCGGCCGATTTCATCATCAAGCACTTCCCGACCATCTACGAGCGTTGCCTCGCGGTCGGTATCGACATCACCAAGGAGCCGATGCCCATCGTCCCTGCCGCTCACTACACCTGCGGCGGCGTGATGATCGACAACAACGGCCAGACCGACATCCCCGGCCTCTACGCAATCGGCGAAGTGACCTATACCGGTCTGCACGGCGCCAACCGCATGGCCTCCAACTCCCTGCTGGAATGCGTGGTCTATGCCCATCAGGCGGGGGCCGACATTCTGGCCAAGCTGCCGATGAGCGTGGAGCCGCCGCACCTGCCGGTGTGGGACGAGAGCAAGGTGGAAGATTCCGACGAACTGGTGGTGATCCAGCATAACTGGCACGAACTGCGGTTGATGATGTGGGACTACGTGGGAATCGTGCGTACCAACAAACGCCTGGCCCGCGCCAAGCGCCGCATCGACCTGCTCAAACAGGAGGTGCAGGAGTACTACGCCAACTTCCGCGTCTCCAA
This sequence comes from Aeromonas sp. QDB62, assembly GCF_027705695.1. Lineage (NCBI taxonomy): Bacteria > Pseudomonadati > Pseudomonadota > Gammaproteobacteria > Aeromonadales > Aeromonadaceae > Aeromonas > Aeromonas sp. QDB62. The sequence continues at coordinate 18,409 of NZ_JAPDCD010000036.1, forward strand.
CAACCTGCTGGAGCTGCGCAACCTGCTGCAGGTGGCCGAGCTTATCGTCAACTGCGCCCTGCAGCGCAAGGAGTCTCGCGGCCTGCACTACAACCTGGATCATCCGGATATGCTGCCGGACTCCAAACCGACCGTGCTGACCCCGGAGCGGGATTAATCCCCTTCCCGCCAAGCATTACAGCAATCAGTGACCCCGCCCCGGCGGGGTCACTTTTTTCAGCCGATTTTTTACAGCCACTTTTTTCAGCAACAAAAATAGTGCCACCAGCCATATGGCCGCCGCTCACCACGATAAATCAGCGCATGATCATCACGGGAAACGGGTGTCAGCGCCGGGACGGCAGAAAGTGGATGGCTCGCGCCAGCAGGCGGTAGTGTTCGGGGGGAAGGGCGTCGGAGAAGAGCCACAGTTGCCGTGGCGACACTGGTTCACTCTCTTGCGGCTCGGGGCAAAGCGCCAGTCTGAGCACGCCGGGCAGAATGCGGCTTTTCTTGCCGAGCTGATAGCGGCGACCTTGCCACTGCAGCCACTGGCCATCCCAGATAAGCTCGAACGGGGGCTCGGCGAGCGCGCGCCAGCTCAGCCAGAGCGACACCAACCAGACAGGCAGCAACAGCGCCCACTGCCAACCGGCAATCAGGCCCGCCACCGGCCAGAGCAGCAACAGAAAGAGGGCCACCAGCAAACATTGCTGATGGCGGGAGAGGCGAACCGTCATGATCACCCGCTCCACGGTATTACCCCTGGCGGTCGTGGCGCGCCTGATTGCGCTCCAGGATCATCGGGATCATGGCGGCAAATGCGGGATCGGCAGGGACACCATGACCCATGCACCATTTGAACAGATCCGGATCGTCGCTCGCCAGCAGGCGGATGAAGGTCTGCTGATCGGCGTCGCTCAGGGAGTCGAACTCGTGTTCGAAAAAGGGCATAAAGATCACATCCAGCTCGAGCATACCGCGACGGCAGGCCCACTTCAGGCGGGATTTTTCAACTGGGCTCAACATGGCACTCTCCTTACAAAGACCGGGGGATGGTACCAGCTGGATTTTCCGGCTGACAAACATTAGTTACGTCTTTACCATGCAGCTCACATACTTTCTCTCTGGAATACCATCGTGAGCCTGCAACCACCTGTTTTTCCTGCCGAGCCGACCCGCTTCCCCCTGACCAAGCTGGCCATCACCCGTATCAGCGGCCAGGATCGCGTCAAATATCTGCAAGGTCAGATCACCTGTGATGTCAACGCCCTGCAACCGGGGCAACAGACCCCGGGTGGCCATTGTGATCCCAAGGGCAAGTTGTGGAGCAATTTCCGCCTGCTCTGCCTCGAGGACAGCCTGCTGCTGCTGACCAGCCCCTCGGTGCTGGAGCGTCAGCTGCCGGAGCTGAAGAAATTTGCCGTCTTCTCCAAGGTCGAGATCGCCGCCGACGAACGCCACGCCACAGGTCTGGCTGGCAAGGGCACAGATGCGTGGATCGCCGCGCAGTTTGGCCTTGAGCAGAGCGGTCTTATCGACGGCGGCATGGCGGTGAAGATCGAACAGGATCGCTGGCTGCTGGTGAGCAATCAGCAAGCCGACGCCCTGCCGCAAGGTGACGAGTCACTCTGGTGGGGGCTCGAGATCAAGGCGGGCCTGCCGCACATGGAAGCAGTGCATCAGGGGGAGTTCATCCCGCAGATGCTCAACCTGCAGGCGCTGGATGGCATCTGCTTCAACAAGGGTTGCTACATGGGGCAGGAGACGGTGGCACGCGCCAAATATCGCGGCGCCAACAACCGCGCTATGTTTCTGCTGGCAGGCACTACCGGCGAGCCGGTCGCCAGCGGCGATACCCTTGAACTGCAACTGGGTGACAACTGGCGTCGTAGCGGTATGGTGCTCAACGCCTGGCAACAGGCCGGGCAGGTGTGGCTCACCGCCGTGCTGCCGAAAGATACCGAGGCTGACGCCCAATTCCGCCTCAAGCAGGACGAAGGCTCCCGCCTCACCCTGCAACCCCTGCCTTACACCCTGACCGAGTAAGGTCGGCTAGCGAGGCACGCGTGCCAGCAGTGCCTCCTTCAGCCAGCGCCCCGCCTGCCCAAGCGGGCGGGCGCGATGCCACTGCAGCTCCAGCGCCAGCGCGTGGCTGGCGATAAAGTCCGGCTCCAGCACCACCACTTCGCCCCGCTTCAGCGGCTGATGCAGCAGAAATTCCGGAATGGCGGACCAGCCGAGGCCCCGCTTGACCAGCTCCAGCACCCCGAGATCCCCCTCGACCCACCACACCTGAGCCGAGATACGAAAGCGCTGACGCTCGCTCCCTTCCCGTCGGCCGGTCACCATCAGCTGGCGCGCGCCCTGCAGATCGACCTCCCGCAGCGGCTGCTTGCGGGCCAGCGGATGATCCGGTGACACCACCAGCGGCATGGTCACCTCCCCCAGCGAACGGGCGACGATCTCCCGCTGAGGGTGCACCTTCTGATAACTGATGCCAAGCTGGGCGCGGCCGGTCACCAGCATCTCGGTCACATCCTCCATCAACGGGAAGAGCAGCTCCAGCTCCACGGTCGGATAGCGGGTGGCGAACTCCTCCAGCAGGGTGCCGAGCCAGGGAAGGTGAGAATCATCATCGATGGCCAGGGTGAGGCGCGTCTCCACCCCGGCCGCCAGCTCCCCGGCAATGGATTGCAACCGTTCACTCTGTGCCAGCAGGATCCCCGCCTCCTGCACCATGCGAGCGCCCGCCTCCGTCAGCTGCGGATAGCGGCCGCTGCGGTCAAACAGGGTGAGCGCCAGATCGATCTCCAGATTAGCGATGGCGCTGCTCACCACCGACTGCGCCTTGCCCAGCTTGCGGGCGGCGGCAGAAAAAGAGCCGGTTTCGGCAGCCGCCAGCAAAATCCTCAATTGTTCCAGTGATGGCGTCATCCTATGGCCCTCCAACAAGCCACCTTGTCATCTATCTGTTTTAGCGATGGATACCAACATGAATCTATCGCGAAAGTTCTATAGATTAACCTGCAATTCGTGAATGAACCTGATTGAGAGAGTGACTTATGCGTACCCGTAACGATCGACTGCGCCATGCTATCGGCTTTGAATTGATCGGCCTGTTCATCGCCGCCCCACTGGCCAGCTGGGCGACCGGCATTCATCTCAGCCACATGGGACCGCTGGCGATCTTCTTCTCGATCCTCGCCACGGTCTGGAACTACATCTACAACGTCGGCGTCGACAAGCTGCTGCTGAAGTTTCAGGGCCATGCCCACAAGAGCATGTGGCAACGGGTGATCCATGCGATTGGTTTCGAGGGGGGGTTATTGCTGGCCGCCATGCCAATTATGTCTTTGTGGCTTGGCATTACACTGCTGGAGGCTTTCTTCCTGGATCTCGGCTTTGCGATCTTCTATCTGGTTTATGCCTTCGTCTACAACCTGAGCTATGACAAGATCTTCCCCATTCCCCGCGAAGTGCCGAACGGCATGCCGCAAGGTGCCCGCTAAAGCGCGAATCGGGTGGACCGGAACCAAGAAGTAAAGGTCAATAGAGGTAACAATACGGCCCCATCATGGCAGACATGATGGGGCCGCAAGAGGGATTAGCGGGGGCAGGCCGGCTGATTCAGAAGTAAGGATTCAGACCTGCCCGTCACTCATGCCTGGGCCTTGAGCTCTTCGCCGCTCTCGTCGGCAGCGGCAGCCTCTTCAGGCTGCGCCTGGGCGGCCTGCAGCGCTTCCAGTTCGCTCTGATAATCGCTCAGGATCTGCTGGGCAACCGCCATATCGCCCTTGTGTTTGCGCTCGAACAGATGGTGCTGCACCACGCCGTTGAGATACTCCACCGTGATAGGCTGCTCCAGGGTGGCCATCAGCTCCTCTTTCTCCAGCTCGGCATTGATTTCATCGGCGGTCGTGCGCAGCAGCCCGGCCAATTGAACCAACATGCGGCGCTCACCTTCGCGCAGCAGGCTCAACATGCGGTTTCTCTGCTGCTCATTCTGTTGGGTCATACATTTCCTTACGTCAATTGGGAACAAGCCCGCTCATTCTGCCCTGTCCCCATGACAGCGTCTATCTCATGCCCCCCACTAATTTTTGGCGCTGGCTCACAAATGGCTACAGATGCTATTTGAAGCGGCTCTGGGGTATAGTAGCCGCTGATTTTCGGGCGCTTTTTCACCTTCATCCGCAAGAGAGGGATGACACGGCAAGGGCGCCTCCCGGTTTACCCCAACGAGGTGAAGATCCGCTTTATGACCGACGCCATTGTGGTGCTCTGCACCTGCCCAGATCAAACCAGTGCCGACCTTCTCTGCGAACAGCTGCTGAACCAGCGGTTGGCCGCCTGCATCAATCAGCTGCCGGGCGTCACCTCCGTCTATCGCTGGCAAGGCAAGGTGGAGCGCGCCACCGAAATTCAGCTCATCATCAAATCCCGCCAGTCGCGCTTTGCCGAGCTGCAGGCATGCATTCAAGCCCATCACCCCTATGAGGTGCCCGAGCTGCTGGCCCTGCCGGTGAGTGCCGGACTGCCCGCCTATCTCGACTGGCTAAACGGGGAGACCGCATGACATTCGCCCGCTTGCTCTCTCCCCTGTTGCTGCTCTGTGCCCTGCTGATGACAGCGGTGGGCAGCTTTCCTGCCCACGCCAGCGGCGCCGATCTGCTCAGCTCGCTGGGCATTGAAGCCAATGCCAAACCCAAATTTTTGCAGGTCGATGAGGCCTTTCAGATCGAGAGCGAACAGCGCGGCGATCAGCTGCTGCTGACCCTCCACATCGCCGACGATTACTATCTCTATCGCCACAGCCTGCGCTTCAAGGGGAACAACCTCACCTTCAGCGAGCCGACCCTGCCGGAAGGCACCGAGCACGAGGATGACTTCTTCGGCAAGACCCGGGTCTACTACCAGCAGGTAAGCATCGCGGTACCGCTAAAAGAAGTGGGCGACGGCGCCACCCTGCGGGTGCGCTATCAGGGCTGCACCGACGGCCTCTGCTACCCGCCGACCGACAAGCTGATCGATGTGACCCCGCTGGTCACGGCAACCACAGCGTCCACGGTTGAAACGGCACAAAGCGTCGCCCCCGTGAGTCAGCAGGATCAGCTGGCGGCAGCCCTCGGCCATCAGGGGTTCTGGCTCAGCATCGTCGCCTTCTTCGCGCTGGGGCTGGGGCTCGCCTTTACCCCCTGCGTCTTCCCCATGTACCCGATCCTGACCGGCATCATCGCCGGCGCCGGTCATCACCTCTCCACCGGCCGCGCCTTTCTGCTCTCCCTGGTCTATGTACAGGGGATGGCGGTGACCTACACCTTGCTGGGGTTGGTGGTCGCCTCGGCGGGTCTGAAATTTCAGGCGGCGCTGCAACACCCCTATGTGCTGATCGGCCTCTCGCTGATGTTCGTGCTGCTGGCCCTCTCCATGTTCGGACTCTACACCCTGCAACTGCCGAGCAGCCTGCAAACCCGCCTCTCCGGCCTCTCCAACCGCCAGCAAGGCGGCTCTGTGGTCGGGGTCACCATCATGGGGATGATCTCCGGGCTGGTTTGCTCCCCCTGCACCACGGCACCACTTTCGGGGGCGCTGATCTATGTGGCCCAGAGCGGCGATCTCTGGCTCGGCGGCGCGGCGCTCTATGCCCTGTCGCTGGGGATGGGGCTGCCGCTGCTGCTACTCGGCACCTCGGGCGGTAAACTGCTGCCCAAGGCAGGCGCCTGGATGGACGTGATCAAGCAGTTGTTTGGCTTTGCCCTGCTGGCGGTGCCGATCCTGCTGATGTCACGGCTCTGGAGCGATCAGATTGCGGCCCTCGCATGGCTCGGCTGGGGTCTGCTGCTGTGCGGCTACCTCTTTCACCACAACCAGCACCAGCCCCACTCGGTGGCCAAAAGCGTGCGCGGTTTCGTGCTGTTGCTGGCGATGATCAGTGCCGTGGTGGTGGGCAAGGATCTGCTGCAACCGGCTGCCCCTGCTGCTGTCACGGCGGATGCCAGTCAAACGGCGCCGCAGTTTGTCCGCATCAAGACGCTGGATGATCTCAAGGTGCAGCTGGCCGCCGCCCGCGGCAAGCCGGTGCTGCTCGACCTCTACGCCGACTGGTGCGTCGCCTGCAAGGAGTTCGAACACAAGACCTTCAGCGACCCCGCGGTGCGGGAGCGCTTCGGTCAGATGGTGTTGCTGCAGGCGGATGTCACCGCCAACGACGATGCCGATATCGAGCTGCTCAACAGCCTCAATGTACTGGGGTTGCCGACCCTAATCTTCTTCGACCGCGAGGGCAAAGAGCTGACAGGCCAGCGGGTCACCGGCTTTATGGGGCCGACCGAGTTTCTGGGCAAGCTCGATCAGCTACGCTGACCAGTGGCGCCCCTTGTCGACAGACAGGGGTCGCCTTATGCGTTACGCGCTGATTTTTCTGGCAATCCCTTGTATATGACCGGCAGCATGGCAAAATTTGCCCTTCGATTGTCTCGCCCGTCCGGAGTTTTGATGAAAAAGTGGTTCATCCCCCTGCTAGCCCTCTGGCTTTTTGGCTGCAGTGCAGGGCCCGGTGAAGAGGATATCCGGAGCCAAGTTACCGCCAGGCTGCTGGCCGAGACAGACGCCAACCTGTTCGAGATCAGCGACTTCACCATCATCGGCAAGGAGGAGCGGATGGAGGGGGTCTATCTGGTCAAGGTGAGTTACCAGCTGCACTTCAAGCAGGGGCTCGATCAGTTGCAGGTGTTGCACGATGAGGATCTGGTCTACGACCGGGTTGGCCCCTTCCAGCAGGAGATGGGTCTGATGGAGCTCGAGCGTAAATATGGCGAGTTCGAGGCGGGCCAGGTGCTGCCGCAAGAGGCAGAGGTGTGGATGATGAAAGACGAACAGGGCTGGCGGTTGGCCGAACCGGCCCAATAAATGGCTTCCCGCCCCTTACGCTCTGCAACGACGGGGCTGCCGTTGCCAACCAGATCAGACCTGGGTATCGACCCGATACCCTTTTCGCTCGGCGGGTTCGTTCGGTAACTTGCTGGCCAACCCTGACAGCACCTCCTTGAGGGTGACCCCGCGCTCTGCCGCACCGCTGCTCTCCAATAGCTTGGTCAGCTGGCTCTGCAAGGGGTTCACCGCTTCGATCTCGGCTCCTTGCTCGCTCGCTTTTCCCTGCCCGCCCTGTTGATCCAGCTTGTCCAGCAGGCCCATTACATCCCTCTTTAACGGGCTCTCACTACCGGTGTTGAAGGCAGCCTTGCGCTGTGCCTGCTCTTGCATCTGCTGTTGTTGCAGCGCTTGCTGTTGCTCTTGCTGCTGTTGCAGGGCTCCCATCATGGTATTGATGAACGCCTCCATTGAATCCCTGATTGAGATGCTGCTCCCGCCGCTGTTCTCCCCTGCCGGCGACAGCCCGAGGTTGGCCAGCACAGAGCCCAGATCGCGCACCATCCGGCTATCACCGCCAGCCAATGACGACGGCGTAGCCCTCTCCGCGACCTGCCCAGCGGGAGAACGTTGCCGTTGCGCAAATGGGCTGAGCCCACCTGACGCGACCACATTTATCTCCATCTCAGCCCTCCTTCACTCCTTTTCTGGCCAGCGGACCCGCCCTTGTCCGCCAGGCAGAGAATCACTCTCCTACCTAAAAGATAGCGCCAACCGGAAGGGATTGGCGTGAATGCATCTTTTGGTCTATCAGGCGGGATGATAGTGCCAAGCCGCTATAAACAAGGGGCTGGCAAGGGGGCCACGCTCAGCCATCACTGCGCAGGCTGAAAATGGGAGTCAGAAGATATCCTTCATCCGGTGCCACAACATTCCCAGGGCCAGCAGCGGGGAGCGCAGCGCCGGACCGCCGGGGAAGGTGATATGGGGCACGCTGGCGAAGAGATCGAAACCCCGGCTCTCGCCACGGATCGCCTCGGCCACCAGTTTGCCCGCCATATGGGTGGCGTTGAGGCCATGACCGGAGTAGGCCTGGGCGTAGAGCACGTTGGGGTGTTCCTTCAAGCGGCCAATCTGCGGCAGCCGATTGGCGCCGATCCCGATCATCCCGCCCCACTGGAACTCGATGGCAGTCTCGGCCAGCTCGGGGAAGACCCGCAGCAGCTTGGGCAACATAAAGGCCTTGATATCCTTCGGGTCTCGCCCCGAATAGTTGCAGGCGCCGCCAAACAGCAGGCGGCCATCGGCGGAGAGGCGGTAGTAGTCGAGCGCCACGTTCTGGTCGCACACTGCCATGTTTTGCGGCAGCAGTCGCTGGCGCAAGCGGCGATCGAGCACCTCGGTGGCGAGGATGTAAGAACCGGCGGGCAGCACCCGTCCTCCCAGCTCCGGATTAAGATCATTGAGATAAGCGTTGCAGCCAATCACCAGATAATCGGCAGTGACCCGGCCGTGGGCGGTGGTCACCTCGACCTGCTTGCCGTAGTCGATATGAGTCACTCTGGAGTGTTCAAACAGGGAAACCCCGAGGCTGGCGGCGGCGCGCGCCTCGCCCAGCGCCAGATTGAGGGGATGCAGATGGCCGGAGCCCATGTCGATGAGGCCGCCGATATAGCGATCCGATCCCACCACGCTATGGATATCTTCGCGCGGGACCAGTCTCAGCTCGTGTTCATAGCCGAGGCTCGCCAGATGCGCGAGATCCTCCTCGAAGCTGGCCAGATGACGCTGACGAGTCGCGAGGTCGCAGTAGCCCCAGGTGAGATCGCAGTCGATATTGAAGCGCTCGACCCGCTCGCGCACCAGTTGCACCGCCTCCAGCCCCATCAGATCCAGCTCGCGCACTCCTTGCTCGCCAATCCAGCGGGCAAACTGGCTGGTGTCGTGGCCGATACCGCGAATAAGCTGGCCGCCGTTGCGCCCGGAAGCGCCCCAGCCGATGCGATTGGCCTCCAGCAAGGCGACCTTGTAACCGGCATCCGCCAGATTGATGGCGGTATTGAGACCGGTAAAGCCGCCACCGATGATGCAGACGTCAGCCTTGTACTCCCCCTCCAGCTCGGGCCACTGTTGCGAGTCGTTGCGGGTGGCCGCGTAGTAGGAGGCGACGTGCTCCTGATATCCGTTGTGCTTTCCTGCCTGCATACTCAGCATCCTGCTTTGGTGGCAAATTGTTTAATAAAATAAGCAAAGTTGTTTCGATAATACCCACCTCTTCACCCACTCGCCAACCTGCGCGGATCACAGAAATGCAAAAGGCGCCCCGAAGGGCGCCTTTTCATGCAATCAAGGTACGGTAACGAATTACAGTACGTCGATGGCGTTCAGGTCGGAGAATGCTTTCTCCAGACGAGCGATCATAGAAGTCTGACCTTCACGCAGCCATACGCGCGGATCGTAGAACTTCTTGTTCGGCTTGTCGGCGCCTTCCGGGTTGCCCAGCTGGCCTTGCAGGTAAGCTTCGTTCTTCTTGTAGAAGTTCAGCAGACCTTCCCAAGTTGCCCACTGGGTGTCGGTGTCGATGTTCATCTTCACTACGCCGTAGGAGATGGACTCGCGGATCTCTTCCAGAGTGGAACCTGAACCACCGTGGAATACGAAGTCCAGAGACTTGGCAGGGATGCCAAACTTCTCGGAAACGTACTTCTGGGAAGCGTCCAGGATGGACGGGGTCAGCTTGACGTTACCCGGCTTGTAGACACCGTGTACGTTGCCGAAGGAGGCAGCGATGGTGAAACGCGGACTGATCTTGGACAGACGCTCGTAAGCGTAAGCCACATCTTCCGGCTGGGTGTACAGAGCAGATTGATCCATGTGGCTGTTGTCGACGCCGTCTTCTTCGCCACCGGTGCAACCCAGTTCCAGCTCCAGAGTCATGTTCATCTTGGCCATGCGGGTCAGGTACTCGCAGCAGATGTCGATGTTCTCTTCCAGAGACTCTTCGGACAGGTCCAGCATGTGGGAGGAGAACAGCGGCTTGCCGGTTTCAGCAAAGTGCTTCTCGCCCGCGTCCAGCAGACCGTCGATCCACGGCAGCAGCTTCTTGGCAGCATGGTCGGTGTGCAGGATAACCGGAACACCGTAGGCTTCGGCAACGGCGTGAACGTGCTTGGCACCGGAGATAGCACCCAGGATGGCGGCTTTCTGGCCTTCCAGCTTCAGGCCCTTACCGGCGGTGAACACGGCACCACCGTTGGAGAACTGAACGATAACCGGCGCTTTAACCTTGGCGGCAGCTTCCAGTACGGCGTTAACGGAGTCGGTACCAACGCAGTTTACGGCCGGCAGAGCAAAGCCGTTCTCTTTAGCGATGGCGAACACTTTCTGAACGTCATCACCAGTGATCACGCCGGGTTTTACGAAGTCGAAAATTTTCTTAGACATGTTTAATCGTCCTGTCTCGTATGCCGTTAATAAAAAATGGGGGGTTCATCATGAACCGGCACAGCGGGCACATGATAAACGAAACGGGAGGCTTTTGCCCCCCGTCTCGGGTCAATTAGGCTTTGGCGCGCTGTTCCAGAATCTCAACAGCCGGCAGAACCTTGCCTTCTACGAACTCCAGGAAGGCGCCGCCGCCAGTGGAGATGTAGGAGACTTTGTCAGCGATGCCGAACTTGTCGATGGCAGCCAGGGTGTCACCACCGCCAGCGATGGAGAAGGCCGGAGAAGCAGCGATGGCTTCGGCGATGATCTTGGTGCCTTCAGCGAACTGGTCGAACTCGAATACACCGACCGGGCCGTTCCACAGGATGGTCTTGGCGTTCATGATGATGTCAGCCAGGGCCTTGGCAGAGTCAGGGCCGATGTCGAAGATCATGTCGCCGTCGGTCACATCAGCAACAGACTTGATGGTAGCCGGAGTGGACTCGGAGAACTCGGCACCGACAACCACGTCGGTGGTCACCGGAATGTTAGTCTCGGCAGCCAGTTTCTTGGCGGTGTCGATCAGGTCGTGCTCGCACAGGGACTTGCCGACGTTGTGACCGGCAGCAGCGATGAAGGTGTTGGCGATGCCACCACCGACAACCAGCTGGTCAGCGATCTTGGAGAGGGATTCCAGAACGGTCAGCTTGGTGGAGACCTTGGAGCCGCCAACGATGGCAACCATCGGGCGCTCGGGCTTCAGCATGGCTTTGCCCAGGGCTTCCAGTTCACCCGCCAACAGCGGACCGGCACAAGCAACCGGCGCGAACTGGGCCACACCGTAGGTGGAACCTTCGGCGCGGTGAGCTGTACCGAACGCATCCATTACAAAGACGTCACACAGGGCGGCGTATTTTTTGGCCAGCTCTTCGGTGTTCTTCTTCTCGCCTTTGTTGAAACGGCAGTTTTCCAGCACAACCAGCTCACCGGCGGCGACTTCTACGCCATCCAGGTAATCCTTGGCCAGGCGAACCGGGCAGGACAGAGCGTCTTTCAGATAGTTGACAACCGGAGCCAGGGAGAATTCTTCGTTGTATTCACCCTCGGTCGGACGACCCAGGTGGGAGGTGATCATCAGCTTGGCGCCTTTTTCCAGAGCCAGCTTGATGGTCGGCAGAGTCGCAACGATACGTGCATCGGAGGTGACCTTGCCGTCTTTTACCGGTACGTTCAGGTCAGCACGGATCAGAACGCGTTTACCCGCCAGATCCAGGTCAGTCATCTTGATAACAGACATATTCAGTCCTCTATATTTTCAGGTAATGTTAAAAACAGTAACCTATTCGCCCGGGGCAGGCTCAGCCTGCGGCCATCATGGCCCGGGTGGTATCCAGCATCCGGTTTGCGAAGCCCCATTCGTTATCGCACCACATCAACATCTTGACGAGGTTGGCATCGCTCACCCGGGTCTGGGTACCATCAATGATGCAGGAGTGTGCATCATGATTGAAGTCTACGGAGACCAAAGGCTCTTCCGTGTAATCCAGAATACCGTGTAATGTACCTCTGGATGCCCGTTGCAGGGCTTGATTTACGTCAGTAACTGTCACTTTTTTACGAACAGTAATACTGAGATCCATCGCTGTTACATTGATGGTCGGCACCCGTACCGCAATCGCCTCGAACTTGCCGGCGAAGTGGGGCAGGATACGCTCCAGCCCCTTTGCCAGCTTGGTATCCACCGGAATGATGGACTGACTGGCAGCGCGGGTTCGGCGCAAGTCACTGTGGTAGGCATCGATGACTTGCTGATCATGCATGGCCGAATGAATTGTCGTAATAGTACCACAATTTATCTCAAATTCTCGATGCAATGTTTCAATCACCGGCACCACGCAGTTGGTGGTACAGGAGGCGTTGGAGACGATCCGCTCACGCCCCGTCAGCACCTGATGGTTGACCCCGTAGACCACGGTGGCATCCACATCCGCATCGGCCGGATGGGAGAAGAGCACCTTGCCCGCCCCCGCCGCCAGATGCAGCTCGGCATCGGCCCGCGAGCCGAACACCCCGGTGCAATCGAGCACCACATCCACCCCCAGCGCCCGCCACGGCAGCTTTGACGGATCCCGCTCGGCAAACAGGGAGATGAGATCCTCCCCCACCAGCATGCTGCTGCCCGCCAGTTGCACCGGATGGTGGAAGCGACCGTGACTGGTATCGTAACGGGTCAGGTGCACCATGGCCTCGGGGGCCGCCAGCTCGTTGATGGCGACGATCTTGATGGTCTCGTCGCGCCCGCTTTCATAGAGGGCTCGCAACACGTTGCGACCGATCCGCCCGTAACCATTGATGGCAATCTTGATCATCGAGAATCCGTTTCCTTGAACCAGCAACAGGGCGACGCACCGGCCGCCCGGGAGCCCCGGCTACGACAGCAGGGCCTCCTTGAATTCACCGCGGGCCAGCAGTGCGGCCCCGAATACCCCGGCACTGTCGCCAAGGGCAGGAGCAATAATGGGGGTTGCGAAGCGGGGATTAAAGAGGAAGGGCAAAATAGTCTGCCGTCCGGCGCTGTAAAGGCTCTGCACATTGCCCACCCCGCCGCCGATGACGATCACATCCGGGTCGAGAATGTTGACCACGTTGGCCAGCGCCTGACCAAACAACAGGTGCAGCCGGTCGATGGTGAGCTTGGCCACATGATCGTAAGCGGTGGCCGCCGCGATTTGGGCCAGCGAAAGATGACGCTTGGCCTTGGCTTCGTACCAGGCCTCCAGCGCCGGGCCGCTGATCAGGGTCTCGACGCAGCCACGCTTGCCGCAGTAGCACTCGGGACCATCGGGGGAGAGCACGTTGTGGCCCCACTCACCGGCGATGCCGTGGTGGCCGTTGAGGATCTGGCCGTTGATGACGATGCCGGAGCCAACTCCGGTGCCCATGATGATGCCGAATACCACTTTCGCATCGGGATGGTGCTGGCGCACTGCACCCAGATGGGTTTCTGCCAGCGCGAAGCAGTTGGCGTCGTTGGCAATCAGCACCGGCACGCCCAGCTTGCGCTCCAGATCCTCCTTGAACGGCTTGCCGTTGAGCTCGGTGGTATTGCAGTTCTTCATCAGACCGGTCTGCGGATCCCGCGCCCCCGGCGTGCCCATGCCGATGACGGTCGGGCGCTGGCCAATCTTCTCGGCGCACTGCGCTACCAGCTTGGCGATCTGGCCGATCATGTGCTCATAACCACCAGCCCGCTCGGTGGGGATGCGGTGGCGCAGCAGCACCTCGTCGCCATCCAGCACCACACATTCACACTTGGTACCGCCAAGATCGATACCCCAATCCAGTGACTTGCTGCTCATCTTGCCTCCTGCACAGGCGCCATGCTCTCGTCGTCGCGGCGCCTTTTTAAATGTAAAACGGGGCCTTGCGGCCCCGGATATCAATCAGTTTCTCTTCGCTCGCCCCGGCCTTAGCGGCCGTGGTACTGGGCGGAGAGCTCATGTACCGCGTTGACGAACACGCCGGCGTGCTCCGGGTTCACATCCTGATGGATGCCGTGACCCAGGTTGAAGACGTGGCCGTTGCCCTGACCGAAACCGGCCAGAATGGAGGCGACCTCTTCACGGATACGAGCGGGAGTGGCGTAGAGCATGGAGGGATCCATGTTGCCCTGCAGCGCCACCTTGTCACCGACCCGACGCTTGGCGTCGGCAATGTCGGTGGTCCAGTCCAGACCCAGCGCATCGCAACCGGTGGCGGCGATCTGCTCCAGCCACTGACCGCCGTTCTTGGTAAACAGGGTGACCGGCACGCGGCGACCATCGTGCTCGCGGATCAGGCCATCGACGATCTTGTGCATGTACTGCAGGGAGAAGTCGCGGTAATCGCGCGGGGTGAGCACGCCGCCCCAGGTGTCGAACACCATGACCGCCTGGGCACCCGCCTTGATCTGGGCGTTGAGATAGGCGATCACGCTGTCCGCCAGCTTGTCCAGCAGCAGGTGCAGGGTCTGCGGCTCTGCATACATCATCTGTTTGATCTTGGTGAACGCCTTGGAGCTGCCCCCCTCCACCATGTAGGTGGCCAGGGTCCAGGGGCTGCCGGAGAAGCCGATCAGCGGCACTTCACCCTTCAGCTCGCGGCGAATGGTGCGCACCGCGTTCATCACGTAGCCGAGCTCGTCTTCCGGATCCGGGATGGGTAGCGCCTGCACGTCCGCCATGGACTTGATGGGGCGCTCGAAGCGCGGGCCTTCGCCCTGCTCGAAGCAGAGACCCAGCCCCATGGCATCGGGCACGGTGAGGATGTCGGAGAAGAGGATGGCGGCATCGAGCGGGTAGCGGCGCAGCGGCTGCAGGGTGACTTCACAGGCCAGCTCGGCATTGCGGCACAGGGACATGAAATCCCCCGCCTGGGCGCGAGTCGCCTTGTATTCCGGCAGATAACGGCCAGCCTGGCGCATCATCCATACCGGGGTCATGTCCACGTCCTGACGCAGCAAAGCGCGCAGGTATCGATCGTTCTTCAGCTCTTTCATCCCAGTTCCTGAGTTCGTATCACGCATAAAATGGCGGCCATAATACCACTTTGCCCACCGGAGCGGACTGCCCAAAACGTGGCAAATGGGCGTGCGGTTGCAAAGATGTGAAGGGGCGCAAACCAGCGCGTCCCGCTTGTAACAATAAGTGCAAAAATGTTGGCGAAAATATAAGCGCCTCGTTATCCCTCGCCCGCCAGCGAACGCTCAATCAAGCGTCGAGCGATGGTGCCGTGGGGCGGCAAACGCGGCAGCCGCTCTGCGGCAAAGAAATCGGCGGCCACCAGTTCGTCATCCTGCACCCTGATCTCGCCGCTCTCATAATCGGCGGTGAAGCCCATCATCAGGCTGTGGGGGAAGGGCCAGGGCTGGCTCGCCACATAACGCACATTGCGTACCCGGATGCCGCTCTCCTCGAACACCTCCCGCGCCACGCACTGCTCGAGGTTCTCCCCCGCCTCGACAAAGCCGGCCAGCACGGTATACATGGGATCGTCCGCCTGATAGTGACGGCGATGGGCCGCCAAGAGGATCTCCGGCCCCTTGCGCACCGCCACGATAATGCAGGGGGAGATGCGCGGATAGGCCGTGTGACCGTGGTGGCACACCTGCGCCCACTCCCCCGCCTTCGGGGTCATGGGGGCGCCGCACTCGCCGCAGAAACGGTGGGTGCGACGGAAGGTGACCAGCTGCCAGGCGCGGCCAGCGAGGCGAAAGCCCTCCTCGTCCCCCGCCACCATCAGCTGGCGCAGCGGGCTCATGGCGTTCGTGTCGGCATCATCACCCAGATCCAGCAGATAGCAGGGCAATCCCTGCCACTCGTCGAAACGCTCGAAAGGGGCGTCAGCCAGCGCAGCAGGCAGACACGCTTTACTGCCCTGTGGCACCTGACCCTGATGATCGAGCAGTACCAGATGATCGCCCCCCAGCACGAACCAGCGGGCTTGTTCGGTTAATGA
This sequence comes from Aeromonas sp. QDB62, assembly GCF_027705695.1. Classification (NCBI taxonomy): domain Bacteria; kingdom Pseudomonadati; phylum Pseudomonadota; class Gammaproteobacteria; order Aeromonadales; family Aeromonadaceae; genus Aeromonas; species Aeromonas sp. QDB62. The sequence goes on from NZ_JAPDCD010000036.1 coordinate 34,183, forward strand.
CATCAGATGAACACTCTCGTTTAAACAAAACCCTGGCTACGGCGGGCCCCAGCAGAGGCCAAAAGCCGTGCGAATGATTCCCATCTTACGACCAGCACAGGTCGCTGACGACCCCGCCGTGGCCGATTGTCCCATTCGTAAAAAACGGATGGCGCAAATAAAAAGGCCGCCCGAAGGCGGCCCGCTGTTATCCGGCATCCAGTATCCGGCCTCTAGCGACGCGGATCAGGCATCGCCCATCGCCAGCAGGGAGGCGTTGCCACCCACCGCCGTGGTGTTGATGGTGCGGGTCTTCTCGGTAACAAACCGCCCGAGATAGTGGGGGCCACCCGCCTTCGGGCCGGTGCCGGAGAGCCCCTGCCCGCCGAACGGCTGCACCCCGACCATGGCGCCGATCTGGTTGCGGTTGATATAGACGTTGCCGACATTGATGCGGCTTGCCAGCTCCTCGGCGTGGGATTCGTTGCGGCTGTGGATCCCGAGCGTCAGGCCGTAACCGGTGCCATTGATGTCGCCGATCACCTTGTCCAGATCCCGGGTGGCGTAGCGCACCACGTGCAGGATGGGGCCGAATTGCTCTTTAGCCAGCTCGCGGATGGAGCCGATCTCCAGCGCGGTCGGCTGGACGAAGTGCCCTTCCATGGTCGTGGCGGGCATCGGAGCCTGGGCGATCAGGCGAGCACGCGGCATCATGTAGGCGAGGTGAGCATCGAGACCGGCCTTGGCCTCGGCATCGATCACCGGACCGACGTCGGTATTGTGCTCGGCCGGATTGCCCACTTTTAGCTCCTGCATGGCACCGGTCAGGATCTCCAGCACCCGCGGCGCGATCTCTTCCTGCAGGTAGAGCACCCGCAGGGCCGAGCAGCGCTGACCGGCGCTCTGGAAGGCGGCGCTCACCACATCGCGCACCACCTGCTCCGGCAGGGCGGTGGAGTCGACGATCATGGCATTCTGGCCGCCAGTTTCGGCGATAAGCGGCAAAATCGCGCCATCGCGCTTAGCCAGCGTCATGTTGATGAGCTTGGCGGTCTCGGTGGAGCCGGTGAAGCAGACGCCGCCGATGCGCGAGTCCGCCGTCAGCTTGGCGCCGACGGTGGCGCCGTCACCGGGCAGCAGCTGCAGCACGTCGCCCGGAATACCGGCCTGATGGGCCAGAGTCACCGCCAGATGGGCGATAAGGCCGGTCTGCTCCGCCGGTTTGGCGATGACGGTGTTGCCGGTAGCCAGCGCAGCTGCGATTTGGCCGAGGAAAATCGCCAGCGGGAAGTTCCATGGGCTGATGCAGACGAACACCCCGCGCCCCTGCAGGAACAGCTCGTTCTGCTCGCCGGTGTACCCGGGCAGCAGGGTCGCCTGCCCCATCAGGCTGCGCGCTTGCACCGCGTAGTAGCGGCAGAAATCGACCGCCTCGCGCACCTCGTCGATGCCATCTTGCAGCAGCTTGCCCGCCTCGCGGGTACAGAGGGAGACGAACTGCTCGCGGTGCGCTTCCAGCAGATCCGCCAGCTTCTCCAGCGCCGCAGCACGCTCGCTCACCGGGGTTTCACGCCAGCGCGGGAAGGCGGCGTGAGCGGATGCCAAAGCCTGCTCCACCGCCTGTTCGTCAGCCCAGTGGATCTTGCCGACAGTCAGGCTCACATCCTGCGGGCTCAGCACGGTGCGCGCCTCGCTGCGCTTGAGGGTCTCGCCATCGACGATGGGACCCGCCAGCCACTGCTTGCTCTCCAGCTCTTTCAAGCGGGCGAAGAAGGGGCGCTGGATGGAGAGGATATTCATGTTGACGCCGCTGGAGTTCTTGCGGTCGCTGAAGAGGTTTACCGGCTGCGGAATGCGGTCGTTGGCAAAGCCGGAGTAACGCTTGAGGGTACGCAGCGGGTGCTCGGCCAGTGAATCCACCGGGGTGTTGGGGTCCACCAGCTTGTGGACGAAGGAGGTATTTGCCCCGTTTTCCAGCAGGCGGCGCACCAGATAGGGCAGCAAGTCCTTGTGGGCACCGACCGGTGCATAGATGCGGCAGTGCAGGCCGGGATTGTCGTTCAGCACGGCGTTGTGCAGCTCCTCCCCCATGCCGTGCAGGCGCTGGAACTCGAACTGGCGATCGCCCGCCATCTCCAGAATGCTGACCACGGTATTGGCATTGTGGGTGGCGAACTGGGGGGCGATAAAGCCGCGAGTCGGCTCGCTCAGCAGATAGCGGGCGCAGGCGAGGTAAGAGATGTCGGTGCCCGCCTTGCGGGTAAAGAGCGGATAGCCAGGCAGACCCGCCTGCTGGGCATATTTCAGTTCGCTGTCCCAGTAGGCCCCTTTTACCAGTCGCACCGGAATGAGGTCACCCTGTTCGCGGGCCAGCGCGGTGAGCCAGCAGAGTACCGGCAACGCGCGCTTGGAGTAGGCCTGCACTACCATGCCGAGCTTGCCCCAGCCACGGTTGGCGTCGGAGCGGTAGAGCTGCTCGAACAAGTCCAGCGACAGCTCGAGTCGGTCCATCTCCTCGGCATCGATGCTGATGGCCACGTCCTTGTCGCGGGCCAGACGCACCAGCCCCACCAGCCGCTCGCACATCTCGCCGAGCACCCGCTCGCGGTTGGCCACGTCATAGCGCGGATGCAGCGCCGAGAGCTTGATGGAGATGGAGGGGGCCGGGCCGCCGTCGCTGATGCGCTCGTTACCGACCGCCTCGATGGCATTGCGGTAATCGGTCAGATACTTGTCGGCATCCTGCAAGGTCAGCGCCGATTCGCCCAGCATATCGTAGGTGTGGGTGTAACCCAGCTCGCGGGATTTGCGGCTCGCCTTGAGCGCCTCTTTCATGTCGCGCCCCAGCACGAACTGCTTGCCCATGATCTTCATGGCGGCGTACATGGCGGAGCGCACCACCGGCTCCCCCAGCTTGTTGACCATGCGCCCCAGCAGGTTGGCCGGGTTGCCGTCGAGCTTCTTGTCCAGCTTGATGATCTTGCCGGTCAGCATCAGCCCCCAGGTAGAGGCGTTGACCAGGGTGGAGTCGCTCTTGCGAAAATGAGATGACCAGTTGGCACCGGAGAGTTTGTCCTTGATCAGGGCGTCGGCGGTCTCGGCATCGGGAATGCGCAGCAGCGCCTCGGCCAGACACATCAAGATGATCCCCTCCTGGGTATCGAGGCTGTACTCCTGCAGGAAGGCGTCGATACCGTCACCGGAGCCGCTCTCCTTGCGCACCTTGGTCACCAGAGTACGGGCACGCTGGGTCACCTGCTCCAGCGCGGCGCCATCCCCCGGCAACATGGCCGACAGTTCGGCCAGATAGGCATTTTCATCCACCACGTAGTTTTGAGTGATGGCTTCGCGCAGGGCGGCCAGATCGGAGGGGATATAGTCAGCAGCAAGCACTTGAGTAGCTTTGAACATAGGGGGTCTTCCTGTACGCCCGAGGGCTGATATCGACAAAGGCGGACGCGCCGCCGAAACGCCGATAATGTATACAATGTTGCACCCTATATGAAATGAATTTGTTGCCACTCTTTAACAAAGATCGCTAATTCTGCGCCGCGATCCCTCTGCGAGCCACCTGGCCGACTGTGACGAGGGTCATCTGGCATCATTTTGTATACAATCCTGCCGCCATGCATCCCGCCTCCCGACCCACCGCCAGCGGCAACCGACGCGGCCGCAAACCGGGATAAAAAAGAAGGGCCGCCACGGCGACCCTTCGATTCGTTCAGACAACTATTGTCAGTTCATCCAGCGATCGCCGCGGCTGCGACGACGGGGCAGCATGGGCAGCAGGATACCAAGCAGGATACCGGCACCCACCATGGCACCACCACGGATAAACCAGTCCATCTGCATGTCGTGCTCCTGGTTGTCGTAGCTCTGGGTCAGGGCATCATTCTGCTCTTTGAGATTGCTCATCTCCTCACCCTGACTGACCAGCTGGGCCTTGAGAGCAGCGATCTCCTTGCTCTGGGCAGCGATCTGGCCATCCTTCTCGGTGAAGCGTTTCTCGTTGTCACCGTTAAGGTTCTGCAGGCGATCTTTAAGCTCATCGCGCTCTTTTTCCACCTGGGGAAGACGCTCGCGTAGGCTGATCTGGCTCTGCAGTTCGCTGTTCTTGATCCACCCCTCGCGACCACGACCGTCCACCACCTGGGTGAAACCGGCCTCACTGTTCACCGCCTTTACCTCCAGCGGTTCACCAGCCTTGACGCTACCAAGGATCCGGTACTGGGTACCCGGGCCATTGTGGATATAGGTAAAGATGTTGTCTGAAACATAACGGGTATCGGCCAGTGCCTGTTGGGCACACAAGCAGATCAAAATCCCGAGAAGGGCGCGCATGGTCGATCGGTTCTCTTTTTCAGGTTTGGACAAGAGGTTGAATGTTAAGCCGCCAGCAGGTTAAAGGACAAGCAAAGAAAAAGCACCTCCCCCGGATTAAAGAGCGCAGAGTTGCGAGTCAACTCGCAACTTGCCCGTCTGCGGCCTCACTTGTTTTTCAGCTCCTGCACTTCGCTGCGCAGGGCGCGGATCTCCCGCAGCAGCTCCTCTTGCTGGTTGTTGTAGTGATGACGCCACTTGTCGGTCTCGCCATCCCCCTTGTTGGGCTGCAAAAACAGGCTGGCCATAAAACCGCTGATGGCACCGAACAGACCGACCCCGAACAGGATCAGCAGGCTGGCGACAAACCGCCCCTCCTCGGTCTTGGGCACCAGATCCCCGTAACCCACTGTCGAGAGGGTCACCAGCGTCCACCAGAACGCGTCATAGGGTGTCGCAATCTGGCTGCCGGGCTGGCCTGACTCAATCCAGTACATGACGCCGGAACCCACCCCCAGCAGCAGGAAGAACAGAAACAGGATGCCGGAGAGAGTGGTCTCGTTGCGCTCGCGACGGAACATGGCCCAGAGATCCGGGTGCTCCTTGAACAACTGATAGACCCGCCACAGCTGGAGCAGACGGGCCCAGCGCAGCTGCTCCACCATCGGCAGACTACCCGGCAGATAGATCCAGTTGGTCATGAAAAATGCCTTGCGATCGGGCGCCCGGATCCAGCCATAAGCAAAGTGCGCGAGGAAGAAGTAGCAGATCAGACTGTCGAGGTCATAGAAGAGCTGCAGAGTCTGTGGTGTCAGGCTCTCATGGCCCCACCAGCGGGCCGTCACCAGCACAACCGAGATAATCGACAGAAATGCCATCAGCAGATCCATCGCCCGCAGATGAGTTAAGTGATGTCGCATACATTTTCCAACTTTAAGCACAGTGCAAATTAATAAAAGAGAAGATAATGCCGATAGTCCTGAGGGCAAAGGAAAAAACGGCTTTTAAAAGGAGAATGACAATGCAGCTGAACCTGCTGGAGAAAAGAATGAGCAACATCCGGTTGGTACCCAAAGTGGTGCTGCTGATGGTGTTCAGTACCCTCCTGCTACTGACAAAACTCTGGTTTGACGCCAACAATCTGGAAGCGACCCTGCTCAGCGAAGGGCTCGATCCCGCCAAGGCGGATGCGATCTCCAATCGCCTGCTCTGGACCGGTCTGATGGAGACCGCCATCATGGGGCTGCTGTTCGTGATCCTGCTGCTCACCGGCTCCCGCCTGATGGTCAAGCAGGTGCACTATCTGGTGGGCCTGCTGGAACGCTTCGCCAAGCGGGACCTCAGCCACAAGGTACTGCTCAAGTCTCGTGACGAATTCGGTGACATCGCCAAGGCGGTCTCACACTCGCAGGAGAATCTCAAAGAGGTGTTTGGCAACCAGCGCGCCGCCTGCAAGGAGCTCAACGACATCGCCTCCCAGGTGACCCTTTGCATGGAAGAGGCCAACGAAGCGATCAACGAAGAGTTCACCCAGATCGAACAGCTGGCCAGCGCCATGAGCCAGATGGTCGGCGCCATTCGCGAGGTGGCCGCCCATGCGGATCAGGCCTCTCACGCCACCGCCGAGACCAGCCAACTGGCGGAAGAGGGGAGCCGCTGCGTCGCCGACACCGTCAGCACCATAGACACCCTCTCCGGCAACATCCAGCGCTCCGCCACCGTGGTCAACGAGGTGGAGCAGGGGGTCGAGCGCATTGGCTCGGTAGTCGACACCATTCGCGGCATCTCGGAACAGACCAACCTGTTGGCACTGAACGCCGCCATCGAAGCGGCCCGCGCCGGTGAAGCGGGTCGTGGTTTTGCCGTGGTGGCCTCCGAAGTGCGCGAGCTGGCCAACCGGGCCCAGGCTGCCACCGTCGAGATCCAGAAGATGATCGAGCAGTTGCAGGGCAATGCCGCTCAGGCCGCCGAACTGATGGCCCAGAGCGTACGTCAGGCTGACAAGGGAGTGGAACAGGTCACCCAGGCCGGTACCCAGCTCGCCACCATAGTGCAGCGAGTACAGGGCGTGGCCGACATGAACCGCCACATCGCCGCCGCCTCCGAGCAGCAGAGTTCGGTCGCCGAAGAGATGCGCGGCAATCTGGAACAGGTCAAGCAGATCGCCGAAGGCTCCGTCGTGGTGCTACGCGAGCTGCAAGAGGCCTCCGAGCTGGTCGAGCAGCACAGCAAGGATCTCGACAGCCAGATCCACTCCTTCAAGCTTGCCTGACTGTTTTCGCGTCCCAATCCGGTTAGACTGGAAGGCCCCTTGTGGGGCCTTTCTCATTTCCAGCGCACGGCAAGGAGCCAACATGCAGCAGAACGCAACGCACCCACCACTCGAGATCAGTGACGACAAAGGGCGGCTCGACGTGCCGCTGATCCACCGTTTTCTCTCCGAAGAGGCCTACTGGTGTCGCGGCATTCCGCACAGTACGGTGGTGCGGGCCATCAACCACTCCCTCTGCGTTGGCGGCTATATAAGCGGTCAGCAGGTTGCCTTTGCCCGAGTAATCACAGACAAGGCCACCTTCGGCTATCTAGCTGATGTGTTTGTGCTGCCTGAGTATCGCGGCCGCGGTTACAGCAAGGCGTTGGTGGCGGCCATTGTCGACCATCCCGAGTTGCAGGGATTACGCCGCCTCGCCCTCGCGACCTCCGATGCCCACGGCCTCTACGCCGGTTTTGGCTTTGCGCCGCCCGCCAGCCCGGGCAGCCTGATGGAGATCTACCACCCCACCATCTACCAGCGCACCTGAACCGCCAGCTGCCGAATATTCCCGCCTGATCATGCTTCTCGCCCCTGCGCTGTGACGCGGGGGCCTGACAATGCTAGATTGGCAGCCACCATTTTGAACCGGCAGTTTCGTTAACCCGTGTCGTTAACCAGCTGTCGTGAACCACAAGGACGGCAACCGTGGCCCAGCACTCTCCCTCTTTCTCCGCTCTCTCTCCCTTGCTGCAAGAACAGGCCGAACGTCAGTGGCAGCGACTGATCGAGCTGGCCCCCGACTATGGCGACCTGCCCGAACCGATTCGCCACACCCTGCTGACCCTGCTCGGTCTCTCTGATTTTGTCGCCGATTCCCTCTTCAAGCAGCCGGAGTTGCTGACCGAGCTGCTCGCCTCCGGGGATCTCGAACGGGCCGAACGCTGGCCTGCCTACCAGAGTGACCTCAGCGCCCTGCTGGCCGAGGTGAGCGATGAAGAGGCGCTCAAGCGCATCCTGCGCCAGTTCCGCCGCAGCCGCATGCTGGTGATCGCCTGGCGCGAGCTGCTGGGCCATGCGGCGGTGGAAGAGAGCTTTATCCACCTCACCAAGCTGGCGGATGCCCTCATCTGCTCCGCCCGCGACTGGCTCTACGCCAAGCAGTGCAGCGAGCTGGGCACTCCGATGGACGGCAACGGCAACCCGCAGCCGCTGCTCATTCTCGGCATGGGCAAGCTCGGGGGCGGCGAGCTCAACTTCTCCTCGGACATCGACCTAATCTTCACCTTCCCCGAGAACGGCTACACGGTCGGCGGGCGGCGCGAACTCGCCAACCAGCAGTTCTTTATCAAGCTGGGCCAGCGCATCATCAACGCCCTCCACCAGCCCACCCAGGATGGTCAGGTGTTCCGGGTCGACATGCGGCTGCGCCCCTTTGGCGATGCGGGGCCACTGGCCATCTCCTTCGCCGCCATGGAGGATTACTACCAGCATCACGGCCGCAACTGGGAGCGCTACGCCATGGTCAAGGCACGGGTACTGGGCCCCCAGTGCGAACACGCGGTGGAACTGGCTGAGATGCTGCGCCCCTTCGTGTTTCGCCGCTATATCGACTTCGGCGTTATCGACGGTCTGCGCCAGATGAAGGCGATGATCGCCGCCGAGGTACGCCGCAAGGGGCTGGAGGGCAACATCAAGCTGGGCGCCGGTGGCATCCGTGAAGTGGAGTTTATCGCCCAGGCGCTGCAACTGATCCGCGGCGGGCGCGAACCGGCGCTGCGGGTGCGTCACCTGCCCGAAGCGCTGGCCGCCATCGCCCAGTGCGGCGCCCTCGAATCCGCCCATTGCGATCGCTTGCTGGATGCCTATCGCTTCCTGCGCCGGGTCGAAAACATCTTGCAGGAGATCGGCGATCAACAGACCCAGACCCTGCCCACCGAGGAGCGGGATCGCCAGCGGCTGATCGCGGCTCTGGGTTTTGCCGACTGGAGCGCCTTTATGGCTCATCTCGATGAGGAGATGGCCGCCGTCCATCAGGAGTTCGCCGCCGTGGTGGGGGAAGAGAAAGAGGCACCCGCCCATCTGGAGCAGCTCTGGCTCGATCTCTGGCGCACCGAGCTCGACGCCGCCGAGCTGGAAAAACTGCTGACCGCACAGGGGGTGGCCGAGCCCGCCCCGCTCTGCGCTGCGCTGCTGCGTTTCAAGGAGGAGTACAAGCGCCGTCAGGTGGGCCCGCAGGGGCGCATCGCGCTGGACTGGCTGATGCCTGAGCTGCTGCGACTGGTGGTGGCCAGTGAGCAACCCGCCCGCCTGTTCGAGCGGGTATGCGAGCTGCTGACCCGCATCTTCACCCGCAGCGCCTATCTGCAACTGCTGGCGGAAAACCCGGGCGCCCTACGCCAGCTGGTGCGGCTGTGCGATGCCAGCCATCTGGTGAGCGAGCAGCTGGCCCGCTACCCCATCCTGCTGGACGAGCTGCTCGATCCCCAGCACCTCTACCACCCCACCCCGCTCGATCAGTACAAGCCCCAGTTGCGCCAGTTCCTGCTGCGCATCCCCGAAGAGGATGTGGAGCAGCAGATGGAGGCACTGCGCCAGTTCAAGCAGGTGCAGCTGCTGCGCATCGTGGCGGCCGACATCGCCGGCGCCCTGCCGCTGATGAAGGTGAGCGACCACCTCACCTGGCTGGCGGAGGCGATCACCGAGGAGGTGGTCAATCAGGCGTGGGCCCAGATGAGCGAGCGCTACGGGGTGCCACCCGAGGTGGCGGTGAGCGGCCAGCGCGGCTTTGCTGTGGTGGCCTACGGCAAGCTGGGCGGCATCGAGCTCGGCTACGGCTCGGATCTCGATCTGGTGTTCCTGCATGGCGGCGACCCCAACAGCTACACCGACGGTCGCAAACCCATCGACAGCCGCCAGTTCTACCTGCGCCTGGCCCAGCGGATCCTGCACCTGTTCAGCACCCGCACCCCGTCCGGCATCCTCTACGAGATCGACATGCGGCTGCGCCCCTCCGGCGACTCAGGCCTGCTGGTCTCGTCCCTCTCGGCCTACGAGCAGTATCAGCAAAACGAGGCGTGGACCTGGGAGCATCAGGCGCTGGTGCGGGCCCGTCCCATCTATGGTGACGATGCCATCATTGCCGAGTTTGCCCGCATCCGCCGCGATGTGCTGGCCAAGGAGCGGGAGCTGCCGACCCTGGCCGGCGAGGTGCGCGAGATGCGCCACAAGATGCGGGATCACCTGCTCAAGGCGGGTGCCGGCGAGTTTGACCTCAAGCAGTCACCCGGCGGCATGGTGGATATCGAGTTTATCGCCCAGTATCTGGTGCTGGCCCACGCTTGTAGCGAACCCGATGCCCTCACCCGCTGGTCCGATAACGTGCGCATCTTCGATGAGTGCGTGATGGCAGGGGTACTGACCCTGGAGCAGGCAGAGGGGCTGAAACAGGCCTATCTGGAGATCCGCAACCTCGGCCATCGCCTCAACCTCTCGGAGATCTCCCGCAAGGTGAGCGACGATCAGCTGCAGAGTGAACGCAGCCATGTGCTGAACGTCTGGCAACAGCTGCTGGGAGAGTAATTCCCGCCGACAGCAATGAAAATGGGCCCGCCTGAAGCAATTCAGGCGGGCCCTTGTTGTCTCTGCTAGAGCCGATGAGTGATCCGCCAATCAATCAGCTTGCGATAAAAACTGCAACTTCCTGCCATCGGGCAATAGCGCCAACACGCTTTGAGCGGCCAGTTTGATCCCCGCCAGCTCGGTGGCCGGGCCGAAGTTGGCTATCAGTCGAGTGCTATCGGCAAACTCGCTCTGCTGCACCACACCTCTTTTATCGAGCCAGCGAAAACCGGTGAGCGGCTGGTTGTAGAGCCTCTCATGCAGCGGACGGAAGAAGGCATCGAGCCCCTTGAGGTAGGGAATGCGCACGCTGGCGCTATCCAGACTGAGGTTGAGCAGGGGCGGCACGTTGTAGAGCTGCTGCAACAGTTCGGTGACCTGACGGCTCTCCCTGAACTTCAGGCTGTCTATCGTCCAGTGGTGGGTGGTCACTATGCTGTCGTGAAAGACGCTCTGGAACAGCGGCAGCCGCAGCGCCGGATCGAAGTAGAGCCCCTGATACTCAGGTTTTAGGTGGCTCTGGCGAAAGAAAAATGCAGGCTGATAGTCGGGATACCAGGCCCCCAGATAGTAGGGAGAGCGCTTGTTGCGGCGCATATCGGGATCCTGCCAGCCAAAACCGCTGGTCTGGGGGCCGTGGGCAAAGGCCGCGGTGCGGTTGGCAACCGCGCCGCCCTCCTCGGAGCCCACCAGCACACCCTGACTCTTGGCAATCCACGCCATCCCCGCCATCCGGTTGTCCGCATCCTGCGCCTGAGTGGTTGGCTTGGCCGGGTCGAAGTCGTCAAACACCATGCCGGTCGCCGCCACATCGAGGAACCAGCTGTTGTAGTGGCTCGCCTGCTGCAATTTTGGCACTCGCTGCTCCATCACCGGGCGCACGCAGGCCTGATTGGTGTAGACGCCGCTGCTTTGAAAACCGCTCTTGCGCCGACCGTTCTCCTGCATGATGCCGCAGCGCAGGTAGATATCCTGCCCCATCTGGGCGGTGAGCCAGCTCTGCTGCCGATTCTCCTCCGGCAGCGCGGTATCGTAGGAGTCGTAAGGTGCGATGAGATAGCCCGCCGCTTTGGCAAGTTCAATCCCCTCTGGCGCAGCAAAGCCCGCCGTCCACTGGGGCAGACCCAGCCAGAGTTTTGGTAGTCCAGCTTGCTTGAGAGCGGCGATCATCTTGGCCGAGCTACCATCCCCCCAACTCTGCGGGTCATTGAGCGCAGCGCCCAGTTGCGTGGCCGCCCGCGCACGCCGGGCGGTGAAATCGGCCAGTTGCTGACCCGGGTGGCGCAGCGCAAGCGCCTGCTCAACTCCGGCCAACACCAGATTTTGCAGGTAGCGGTTGCGCTCGAGATCGGACGCTTGCAGCGCACGCTTGCTCTCCCCCTTGAGCCAGTCGGCAGGGATCAGGCGGCGCAACGCGGGCCAGCTCTTCACATCCTGTGGCACCAGCAGTCGCTCGCCCCAGAGGTAGAGGTGAGAGGCGCCAATCAGCCGTTTGCCATCCGGCACCGCCGCCAGCTTGCTCTCGAGCGAGACCAGCTCGCCCCGCTCCTGCAACCAGCTGCGATAGGCCTTGCCCGCCGCCAGCCAGTCATTGCCCGGTTGCAGCGACACCGCCACCTCATAGGGGGCGGTAAGATTGAGACGATTGACGCTATGGGTCGCGGTGAGGGCAATGCCATCTTGCTTCGGGGCAAAGGTGAGGCGGTTGTTGAAGGGATTGGCAAAGAGGATCGCCAGCTGCTGATCGCCGTGATCCAGCCCGACCAGCGGCAGAGTGAGATCCTCGGTGGTGTTGATCCCCTGATACTCGCCAGCCAGCGCTTTGCGCCACGCGGGATGATCAACCGGGATGCGAAAACCCTCGTGGATCGGCAGCATCAGCGCCTGCGCCCCTGCCGGCACCCGCGGCCACACCAGCTCGCCAGCACTCGCACGGCTCAAGCTGAGGATCAGGCGATTGCCCTCGAGACGGGCCGAGGCTCGCACCTCGCCATCGGCACGGGTCAGCCAGCTGGCACGCTCCCCCTTCTGCTGCAAGGCGGTAACCAGCTGACGCGGGCTGGGGGCAGAGATGGCAAGGTGCCTGCCCGATGGCAGCACAGCCTCGGCCGCTAGGGTGGCGGGATCCAGCTCGATGCGCCACTGATCGTTGGCCAGGGTCAGCGCCTCGGCAGGCAGTGAGAGCAAAGATAGCAGCGGCGCCAACAGCAGCAGCGGGCGGATCCGGCTCGCCAGCACGGGGAAAGAAGTCATGGTCGGTGATTCCTGATAAAAACGGGAATCGCCATTTCAGCAGATCGGCGGCCTGCGATTGTCAGGCCAATGTCAGGATTGCGTGCAACTGCCTATCACGATGCGCATTAATCCACCGGCCCCGCCTGACTGTGACTCAGCTGCAACACCAGCTGGCCACGCTGGCTGGTCTGCACCAGCGAGAGGGTGCGCCAGCTGTCGGGCGTGGCGGTTGGCCAGTTCACCGGCTCATTAGGCGCAATCCGGTGCCACCAGAGCAGTGAGTATTGCGGGCGGGCCAGCACAGTCTGCTCAAGCCAGAGCGGAGTGCACGAAGCGGGATTGGCGGGAGGATTGGCTACCGCCTGCGGCGAGCGGGAGAGCCAGTCCAGATCCTGCACCGCAGGCAGCGGCAACGCCACCTGCCAGCGCTGGCCCGCCACCGTCAGCCGCAGCTGATAGAGCCCAGCTGGCAAAGGCATCGGTAGATCGGCCCCCACGACCCTGACTCCGGAGTTCTCCTCCGCCTCCCACTGGGCGCCAGCCAGTCGGTCACTACCAGCGGGATCGATAAGTTCAGCGGCGGTAATGGGCCCCTCCCCAGTCAGCTGCACCCGATAATCCCGCAGCAGCGGCGCATCGCGCTGGATCAGCTCAAGGCGCAGCTCGCTCACCCCATCAGACAGAGTGAGCGGGAAATCCTTGCCGCAATGCTGGGCACTCAGCGCAGCCAGCATTCCCTGCCAGCTGCGGCGCTCGGCATCGCTGTTGAGCGCAGGCCATGCCTGCTGCAAAGATTGCCAGGCGTGCCGGTTATCCCCCTGCAACAGCGCCAGGGTAGCCGGTTGCAGTGGATCGGCACGTTCAGTTGCCATAACGCAGCCAGTGCTTAGAGCCAACAGCAGCGCGGCCAGTATTGCGCGCTTCACTGCTCTACCTCCAGTCGGTAGCCGATGCCGCGCACCGTCTCGATGGCCAGCCCGGGCAGCTTCTGGCGCAGTTGCAGAATATGGGTATCAACCGTGCGGGTGGAGGGGAACGCCTGATAGCCCCACACCCGATTGAGGATCTCCTCCCGGCTCAGCACCCGCCCCGCCATCCGCACCAGCAGGGTGAGCAGGGCAAACTCGGTGGGGGTGAAGCTCACCTCCGCAGCCTGCCAGCTCGCCTGCATCCGGGCGGGATGAAGCTGCAAGCCGCCCACCGCCTGAGTGCCATCCCCCAACTGGCGCAGCTGGGCCCGGATCCGCGCCAGCAGCTCGTCGTGGGAGAAGGGCTTGGTGAGGTAGTCGCGCGCCCCCGCATCGAGCCCGGCCACCCGATCGCTCACCTCCACCCGGGCGGTCAGCACGATCACCGGCAGTGCCTTGCGCGCCAGCCACTGGGGCAACCAGTCGAGGGCATCCCCCTCTGGCATGGTGCGATCCAGCAGCACCAGATCCGCCGCCAGCCACTGTCGCTCCGCCGCAGTGAGGGTGTCGCACCAGAGGCAGTGATACCCCTCGCGGGTCAGATAGCGTTGCAGATTCTCCGCCAGCAGCGCCTCGTCTTCGACAAGCAGGATGGTCTTCATGATTCGGTGTCGCTCCAGAGTTGGCAGGGCAGCGTCAGGGTGAAGGTGGTGGGCGGGCCGGAAAGGGTGAAGTGCCCGCCCAGACGGCGCAACAGATGGCGCACTATGGCAAGCCCCAGCCCCAGCCCATCGGCACGGGCACCGCGGCGCAGCAGGGTGGCGAGCCGGTAACCCGACAGCTCGCCACCATCGCTGACCGCGAGGATCAAGCGCCCCGCCTGCCAGCTGGCACAGACGCGAACCGGTGCGCGGCCATGCTGGCTGGCGTTGCGCAGCAGGTTGTCGAGGGCGAGATCGAGCCAGTAGAAGGGGAGCGCCAGAGTTATCTCACGCTCAAGGCAGAAGGTGGCGCCATGGCGCCCGCAAGCCAGGGTGAGCCACTCGGCCAGACTGACCGCCACCCGCTCATCTTCGAGAGCCTCTGCCGCCAGATAGTGGCGACTGGCCTGCGCCAGTTGATGCAGACGGGCGACACTGCCCAGCAGTTGCCCCACGCTCTGCTGGGCGGAAGGGGGCAGCCGGTCGAAATCGTGGCGCAGCTCCTCGCTGATGCCGGAGAGCGCCATGATGGGAGTGCGCAGCTCGTGGGTCAGCATCTGCAATGCGACGCGCCGCTCCTGCAGCAGACGCCAGCGCTGCCAACTGGCCCACCCCAGCAGCGAGATGAAACCAAGCGAGCTGGCCAGCGCCAGCCACTGCCAATGGATCGTTGGGCGCTCGTTGATGCAGAGCGCGCCGACCCGTTCCTGACAGGGGCCATCGACCCGACTATCCAGCATCACGCCGAGCCGCTCGGCCAGCGGTTGCCACTGCCCGGCACTGTAACGACGCCACTGCTGATCTGCGAGCAGCCAGAGCTGGCCGGATTGCAGCAACCAGCGCTCACCCCGCAGCAGGGCATCGAGGTTGTCATCATCAAGCTCGCCAAGCTGCCCCAGCTGATCGCGCCGCTCCCGCACATGGAGCAGAGCGTCGAGCCCAGCCGCCGGATGGCCAGCCTGCCAGCGGGCGGCGCTACTTCCCCCCAGCGGATAGACGGGGTGAGCGGCAAACCAGCTGGCCGAGGGCACAGGCCCCTCTTTGCAAAGCGCCCCCAGCAGCGGCAGCCACTCGGCGGGCAAGGCGTTATCTGTCCCGCACTCCTGCTGATAGCGATAGATAGCCTGCAACTGGCGCAGCGGGTAGCTCTGCCAGGCAGGATGAAGGGAGTCGGGAGCAATCAGGCGACGGTCGAGCCGCTGCACCTCGTCAAGAGGCAGCGCCTGTTCGGGTGCCTGTTTGGCCAGCTCACCCGCCAGGCGATCCGCCAGCGACCCGGCCAGCACGGGAGAAGCCATGCCGTAGCAGATCAGGGAGCAGAGCAGCAGGATCAGGCGCATGGGTTCAACTCGAGATGACTCCGGATCAAGGCACAGCAGATCACTGCGCCATAAAAAATGTCAGCGCCATTTTTCAATGGCGCTGACATCCGGTCAACCGCTAACGGCATTGGCGCGGCTCGCGCCAGCCCATATGAACCGTCACCTATTTGAACAGTCCCTTGAGCAGCTGGTCAGCCACCCCTTTGACGGCCTCGTTGTCGGCCTTGTCACCCAGCAGCTTCTTGAGTCCGCGCTCGGCCTCCTTGCGGGCCTTCTCCTCCAGCAGCTTGTTGTTGCTGAGCAGCGCCTTTACGTCAAGCTGATAGCTCGGCGCCTGCCAGTGGCCGCCGATCCGTACCGGAATGGTGATCTCCTTCAGCTCGTCCACATCCTTGCCCCCCTGCCCCTTGCTGCTCTCGACGATGGAGGTGAGGAACAGGAAGTCGAGGCTCTCCGGCACCAGCGCAGTCTGCCCCTCCCCCTTGACCCGCAAGGCCGGGGCAAAGAGCTGGATGTCGTTGCTGCGAGCGATGCCGTCGGCAATCTGGAAGCTGGCGGTCAGGGCGCTGAAGTCGGTCTTGCGCGCCTCCTTCACCTGCTCGGCCCCCTTGCCGGTGAGGGTAGCCCGCGCCTCGCGGATCATCTCCGGCAGGTTGATGCCGTGCAGGGCGCCATCGCTCAGCTTCAATGTGACTTTGCCCTGCATCCCGTTGCGCAGAGCCAGCGCGGAGAGACCACGGCCCTGCACCTGCACATCCAGATCGCCCTTGCCCTCCAGCAGATCACTCTGGGCCAGAGTCTGCAGCAAGGGACGAATGTTCACTCCGGCCACCTGCTTGTGCACCTTGTAGGTGGCGGGTTGCTGGCGCGCGTCGAGTACCCCGTTCGCGTTGACCTGACCGCCAGCCACGGTCGCGCTGAACTGCTTGAGCGTGAGCAGCCCCTTGGCCAGAACCACCTGAAGATCGACAGCGCCGAGATCCAGCCCTTTCAGGCGCAAGCTGCCGAGTTGCAGCCGACCATCCAGATCCACCCCTTTGAGCGCGCCCAGATCCGGTTCAACCGCGGAGAGGGCTTCGCTCTTGCCGCTTACTGCTTTATTGCCACTTGCCGCGGCATTGGAGGCACCGGTCGCCGGTTTGCTCTCTTTCGCCTGTGCGGTCGTGGTCGGTGTCGCTTTGGCGAGCCAGCTGTCGAGATCCAGCTTCTCACCCTTGAGATCGAAAGTGATCGCGGGAACAGCTCCAAGCTGCACGGTTCCATCACCACTCAACAGCGCCTCATCGGCACTCATCACCAGCTTGCTCAGGGTAATCAACTGCTTGTCGAGCTCGGCACGGGCAAAACCGGCCAGTTTCAGCTTCATTTGCGGGCGCGGCAGCGCATCACCTTCCAACGCGGCGGTCAGCACCATATCGGAGAGCTCGGCCAGCTTCATCTCTTTATCGAGCCGCCCCTTGAGCGTTCCTTCCAGCGAACCAGCCAGTGAAGGTTGCTGCCCCTCGCCTTTGGCCCCCTTGAGTGCCAGCGTGAGGTTGCTCCACTCACCTAGGGCCAGTCGGTCTCCCTTGATGGAGAAACTCTCGAGTCGCAGGGACGAGTCACTCAGGCTGCCACTGAGGCTCAGATCTTTCAGTTCGCTGGCCATGGTCTCCTGCGCCAGCTTGATCTGGGTTTGTCCCTTGATATCGAAAGCGAGCTTGTCGGCACTCCCCTTGGCGGCAAGCGTCACGGGCACCCACTCACCGGTAGCCAGCTGCCCCATATCGAGATCGAGGCGCTCCAGCCGCAACGAGGCGCCGCTGCGATCATCCTGCACCAGCGCACTGGCCTGGGAGAGCGCCACACCCTGCAAACTGATCTGCCAAGGCTTGCTATCAGCGGCTGGCGCAGGGGTTGCAGGGATGACCGGTTCGCTTGTATCAGCAGTGGTATCCTTGATCAGTCCACTCAGATTGGAGCTGCCATCCGCTTTGGTCTGGATAAAGAGATGGGCACCGCTCAGGGTCACCTTGCCGATCTCCAGTCGATGGGAGAGCAGCGGCAACAGTGCCACTGAGGCCTCCCCCTGATCGAAACGAACGAGATCCGGCTCGGCAAAACCGGTCGGATTGCGCAGGGCGACCTGCTCCAGCGAGAGACCGAGACTCGGCCAGAAGCGCCAGTCAATCTCCCCCGCCATCACCAGTTCGCGGCCCGTGCTCTTGCGCACCTGTTCAGCCAGTTGGGGCTTGAATTGATTGGGGTCGATAAGGCTGACCAGCGCCACAATGGCCACCACTGCCGCCACGGCAAGGCCCAGCAAGATGTAGATGATCTTCTTCACGATGAACTCCTTGAATAGGGATCCTGACCGTGACTATATCACCCGGGGCAATGCAGAGGGGGCATGGCGGCAAAAAGGACGAGAGCACCGGACAGGGATAGTCGCGAACTCTGGCATCTGCGCTCAACAGAGGCCCCGAAGGCCCTCAAGTTCAGGGATGAGCAGACTGCTGCAATAGCGTCACGGCAGAGCGGGTCGAGGTGAAAGCAAAACGGGACAAGCAGAGCGTATCGAGCTTCACCCACTGACAATCAGCTACATCATCGGCGGGCTGGATAACCGGTTTTTCGCTCAGCCTGATGGCGAAAAAGGTGTCACAGGTGTGGTATATGATGCCGTCATAGGGATAGGTATTGGCGAACGAGCCAAGATAACGGCATGGCTGACCGACCATATCGAACCCCAACTCCTCCTGCAACTCGCGACGCAGCGCGACTTCCAGCGACTCGCCGGGGTCGACGAATCCCCCCGGCAGATCCAGTAACCCCTTGCCCGGATTGCGGGCGCGCACCGCAACCAGCACCTCGTCCTGCCAGCAGATCGCCACCATCACAGCCGCTGCAACATTCTGGAAAAAATGAAAACCGCAGTCACAACGACACTCTTTATGACTGATGCTCAGCAGGGTTTGACCGCCGCATTTTGGACAAAACATGGGCTATCTCCGACGAAATAAAGCGCCATTTTACGCCGCTAACGCCGATTTTTATGAGTAAAACAGAAGGGAAGATAAAGAGTTCAGGGGAAATAGGGGTAAAACAGGTCAATTATCAGACGACTTTCTGAATATCAGGCAATAAAAAACCCCGCTCATCGAGCGGGGTTTCTTGGATTGGGTGCCTGGCAGTGTCCTACTCTCGCATGGCGAATGCCACACTACCATCGGCGCTACCGCGTTTCACTTCTGA
>NZ_JAPDCD010000037.1:0-52284 GCF_027705695.1 Aeromonas sp. QDB62
ACTACCTGAAGCAACACCGCTTATATACCCGCACACTTGGAATTATTTGAGTCTCTAAAAATGAGGGGATCTCTGAGCCTCATTGTAACTACTTATAGGTTTCATCTGGTATTTCGAGAGTTGCATCGATCGTCTCTGATTGACCATCTGTTTTGTTGTGGTTCACATTTCTTGATGGTTGATTTCGGGGGAATGAGTGAGAAATGGGGTTTTACAAGATCCATGTCATAATTTTATTGTTATTTTTCAAGTTGTTATGGTTTTTGTAATGTGTTTTTATTTTCCTGTGAGATAAAAAATCAATAACAGGCATCACCAGGTATTTTAAGCTGAATAGAACCTGATTGATGTTTTGGTCGTCTAAATGATTGTGCTGGTTTTTTAGTCTGTGAGCTCTCATTGACCTGAATGGCTGTTGAACAAGAGGGAGGTATTGCATCGTCATGGTGATAAGGGAAGTGGCGCGACAAAGGTGCCATGGCCAAGCGACGCGGGCCATGGCGAGCAATATCGGGGTAGGGCACGGACAAGATAGCAACGAATAGGAGAGAAATGGACAGGATTGCAATGGATAGGGGATAGGAAAGAAAGCGCCGACCCCGGAGCAGCGCCGGGGTCGGTGGGACGGTGAATTAGATCCGGCCTTGATAGCGCAGCGGGAAACGCCCTTGACTGTCTGGTTGACCGAGGAAGGGGAGCCCCTGCTGCATCTGTTCCGGCAGTGCCGCCCCCGGCTTCAGATTACCCTGGAACAGGTACTGGCCATTGGGTTGCAGTTCGAGGCGACCGCTGGTCTGGACGGCATCCGAGCTCTGCTTGAGTTCGGCCACCAGTTTGGAGTCGAGGCAGGTGAGTTTCACCTCGGGGTCGGCCAGCTCCAGCTTGCCTGCCGGGGTATCGGCACTGGCGTTGTACCAGTCGAGGTTGCCGTAGAGGTTGTCACACCAGGGGTTGCCTTGGGCAAACTGATCCACTTTCAGTTGCAGTTGACCGGTAAGGGTGACCGGGAAGGGGAGCGGCATCGGAATACGCGTCATCAACCAGGGTGCCGGGGCGTTGAGAGTCAGATCCCGGCCGAAGGCTGCGCCATTCCAGCCGACAACGCCCTGACCATTGAGGCCGTTGCGATCGCCAAAGCGAATGGCCACTTCGGGGGCGAAGCGCAGCAGCGACCAGCCGTTGAGATCCCAGCGCAGCTGGTTCACCGATTCGCTGGCATATTGCAGCCGGGCGATCTGGCCGCTCCAGAGGGTGCCGCTCACCCCTTCCAGTTTCAGCAGGTTGGCGACGTTGGCAGGCAGCGGCAGATAGCGCGCCACCAGCGCCGCAGGCAGGGTGGCGAGCAGGAAGACCAGATAGGCGGCCAGAAACAGGCTGGCAATCAGGATGCGCTTTTTCATAGGAAACGACTCAACTGCAAGAGAGAAACCCGGCCCGGCGCACCGGCTACATGGCGGTGAGAGAGCAGCAACCGGCGGGGTGTGACAATGGGATGTTTCATTGGGGGCGACTCAACTGCAAACGTCTGACCTTGACCAGACCCGGGGCCAGATCCTCGCGGGCGATCTCGATGATTTGCACCTGAATGCCGTGCTGCTCCACCAGGGTGGAGAGCCAGAGCAGCAAGTCATCGAACTGGACCGTGTCGATCCACACTTGCAGCTCCTGCGCCTGGGGTTGCAGCCGGGCAATCTTGATCTTGTGATTGAAGGCGGTGCGGTTGACCACCCCTTCCAGGGTGCCGCTGGTGTCGATCTGGCGACCCGCGCCACCCTGCATGGCCAGCACCTCTTCCCCCTTCTCCTTGAGCCAGGCGAGGGTCTGCTGCTGGTTCTGCACCTGCCGCTCCCGCTCGGCAATGCGATTATTGATCGGTTGCCAGACGCTCCAGTAGAAGAGACCGACCAGCAACAGGGCGCCACCCGCGACCACCAGCCGCTGTTCCCGTGCGGTGATGCCGTGCCACCAGCCCTGCAATTTTTCCATCATGATGATTTACCCTTGAGCACCAGTGCGCCCTCTACCTTGCCCTCGGTGCTGCGCACCTCGCCTTGCTGTACCTCGAATTGCTTGCCGGCCAGCTCACGGAACCGCTCGATCTCGGCAAAGCCGGGGGCGGTCACCTGCAGCCGCAGCTCGCGGCGGCTGGCATCAAAGCGCATCACCTGTGGCTTGAGGCCGGGCACTTCGGCAAAGGTGGGGGCCAGCTCGGTGAGCATCAGCAGCACGCCGTTTTGCGGGGTTTGTCCCATCAGTTGCAGGTGCTGGGTCATCTGGCTGCGCACGTTCACGATGCGGCTCTCCCCCGGGAAGATGCGGGTATAGACGGCACGGATCTCCGCTTTCAGCGTCTTGTCCTGCTCGGTGAGCTGATAGAGCTGCACCCCGCGCTGGCCGAGGGCCACCAGTAGCAACAGACCCGCGGTGATGGCCACCTTGCGCCACTGCAACCAGTAGCGGGCATATTCGGTCTGCGGCCGGTAGGGGCCGGTCAGCAGGTTGGCGCGGCAGGTGAGTGCCCCCTTGGCCAGCAGCAGCATGGGCAGTTCGGGCTCCGCGGCCTGCCAGTTGGCGGCTGCAATGGCGGGCACCGGAGTGTGGCTGTGGATGGTGACCGGCTCGGCTTCGGTTGCCAGCAACATGGCCAGCAGCGGTTCGTCGGCGACGATCCCCTGACAGGGGCCCTGGCGTACCAGCCACTCGTTGCCGAGTTGCAGGGCAGACCAGCCATCTGCGGCCTGTGGCAGCGCCAGCACATCGGGCAGCAGTTGCAGGCTCTTGAGGCCAGCGGCATCGAGCCAGCCGAGCCACTCGCCCATCTTCTGCCGATCCACCGCCATCAGGTCGACTTGTTGACCTTCATGAGCCAGCACCACCAGATGGAGCTCATCCACATCGGAGGCGATCTGCTCCTCCAGCAGGTAGGGGAGGGCCGCCGCCGACTGGCGGTTGTAGCGACCCGGCAGGGTGACGCGCCGGAAGATCAGATCGCTGCCCGGCACCAGCGTGACCACGGGGCGGCCACCGGCCCGCTCCTGCAGCTCGCCCAAGGCATCGGCCGAGGGCAGGGTGCCGGAGGCGATGATCTCCTGCTCCTGACCGGACCAGACCAGCCAGGCCACGGGTTGTTGTTTATTGGTCCCCAGTCGGATGACCAGACTTTCGCTCACGCATCTCTCTCCTGCGATACCGGTTTGCGCAGGGCGTTGTACGCCTTGGCAACCGGTGCGCAGCCCGCAGGCTGCAGCCAACATCTCTCGTACCCGCGGGCGAGGGCCCGCCGGTGCGCTGTTTATTCGGCGCCGCTACTGAGGCGGCGCAGCATGACCAGTTTATTGTCCTTGCCCCGCTGGAACAGGGTTTCGAGCCAGGCCCGGTTATCGCCCACTTCCGCTACCATACGGGCTTCGAAGAAGTCGCTTTTCACCACCAGCGCCTCTTTCAGTCCTTTGACCGTATCGGGCGGGGCGAGCAAGTCCGTCATCAGCTTGCTCTCTTTCCACCCTTTCTGCGGTCGTTCGTTCAATACCCGTTTGGCATCATCCTGCCCTATCTTGCCCAGATAGAGGGCAACCAGCAGCTCGGGGCGCTCGGGCGCCAGGGTATTGATATTGATCTTCAACTTGTCGTTGGGCAGGGCGCAGACGTAGGGGGCCAGCTTGGCATAGACCCTGGCTGTCACCCCGCGCACCGCCCGCAGCTCATCCTTGCCCAGCATCCACTGGTTGGCGGTGAGGTAGGGTGGCTTGAGCCCCTCGTAATAGGCGTCCTCTGCGCCAAGGCTGGAGACCAGCACCGTATCCTTGTCGGTCCAGTCCCGGATGGCATCGGTGAGCTGGGCCGCCTCGTAATCATCCATCGCCAGCTGCTTGAGCAGTTCGCGAAACACCTGCACCGGATAGGGTTGCTGTTCCAGCTCCTCGCCGCTCCCCGCCTTGGAGGCCACGCTCAGACTGTTGAGGTTGAAGCAGGATTGCAGGTCGGTCACCTCGCCCTTCAGCTGGCCATCGTCTACCGGAAACACCGTATTTTTGCGTGCCCAGTTCTGGCTGAGGTTGACTACCTCGGGGTTGTCCTTGAAATCCTGTGTCAGCACCTTGCTCACCAGCGCTTCCGCCGAGAGGGCATACCACCACGCCTGTTTGCCGGTGGTGATGTTGGCGGTGCGGCGCAGCTCAAGCTGCAGGCGGCCGCTCATGTTGCTGGCGATGATCACCATCACCGAGAGGATCAGCAGCACCACCAGCAGCGCCATACCGCGCTGGCGACCGGGAGCGGCGAGATTAGCCCGCATTGGCGCCCCCGCCGTTCTGGCTGTCACCATTACCGCCATTGGTATTGCCGTTGCCGCCGTTGTTCCCGTTATTGCTGTCGCTGCCGCCCCCTTGATCGGGGTTGCTGCTCTGGCTGTTCTCTTCGGCGCGCTGGCCACCAGCACCAATCAGGAACTGACGGCGAATGGTGCCGTAATCGTCCAGATCCAGCTCTACCGCCAGCCCGTGGGGCAGCACACTGCGCTGGGTCCACTCCTCCTTCCAGTTGCCCTTGTCGAAGAAGTAGAGGCGAAACGCCGTGACCCCTGCCAGCACCGGCTGGATGCGCGGCTCGGTGCCGATCACCGGATCCGGATAGAGGTAGCTCAGGCGCTCCAGCTTCTGATCCTTGAGGCGCCAGCCGACCCGCTGCAGATGGGAGCGGGGCAGCATGCCGTCCGGGTTGAGCCAGCCGCTGCGCATAAAGGCCATGCCCCAGTCATCGCTCTGCTGGCCGAAACGGGAGGCCGCCAGCAGCACCTTGTTGTTCTCACCCTCGATGCGACCGCTGCGCGGCACCATCTGGGTGACGTCTCGCTCCAGCAGGGTGAAGGCGAGCTGCAATTCGTTGAGGCGGGCCTCCTTGCGCTTGGTCACCTCGTCGCTGGTGAGCACCCCCTGCAGCACCTGATAGGCACCCATGCTGAGGCTGGCGAAGATGGCGATCGCCACCAGCATCTCAAGCAGGGTAAAGCCACGGTGGCGGGAAGGGCGGGTGTTGCTCTGGGTCATCGGCTGATATAGGTCCGCATCATGGCGACCGGGTTCTCGGCCTTGGCCTCGGTGCGCACTTCCATATCAAGCGCCCGGAAGTTGTTGTCGGCGGTGGCGGCGCCGCGATAGCGCCAGTACCAAGTGCTGCCCGCCATCTGCTCATCCCCTTCCACCCAGCTGTCGCCGGGCCACTTGTTCTCGAGCTTCTGTTGCACCAGCTGGTTCTCCACCACCCAGGTGGCCAGGGTCTTCTGCTCCAGATAGTTGAGGGCAGAGAGGTGTTCGCTGGCGGTTTTCATTACCGCAAGTCCGGCGATGGCAAAGACCGCCAGCGCCACCATCACTTCGAGCAAGGTCATGCCGCGCGCTTTCATCGTGCCACCCGTTGAACGTGTTGTTGACACAGAAGTAGCGCCACCATGACTCCTCTCTCAAACAACGTCATACCGCGGGCGTTCATTGGCTCACCTCTTCATCTTCATCGCCGGTGAGCAGGGTGAGGCGGCCGAACTCGTCCCCCTTGACGATGCGGGTGTAGCGGGCATCGTCATCCTGCTGGGTGAAGGTGAGCACGAACGGGCTCAGCTCGCCGCCTGGGAAGATGAGCAACTGCGGCGTGCGCTCCTTCTCGTCGCGCTTCTGTTCGGTTTTCTCGTCGGGATCGGGCTGCCAGCCAAAGCCTTCCAGCTCCAGCGCCAGCGTCATGTTCTCGGCCAGTTGCACCGGCCCCAGCTGCTTGTCGCCAGTCAGGGCCAGCCACTTGCGATCTTTGGCCTGACGCTGCATAAACTGCCAGCCGTTATCCTCGATGCGAATGCCTACCAGCCGACCATCCATCACCGCATACTCCTGCGCCAGCTGCAGCGTCGCCATCAGGCGACGCGCCTGCTTGTCCAGCTCCCGATCTCCTCTGGCGCCTCCCATGCTGAGAGTGACGGCGGTGGCCACTAGTCCCATCAGCATGGCGACCAGCAACACTTCCAGCAGAGTAAAGCCGGATTGGCGATGAAAGGAGAGAGATCGCTTCATGCAGTCAGCTCACAAGGAGTGCGGTGGCGACATATCACTTATTGGAAATCCTTCAGGTTCCAGTTGCCGATGTCGTCATCGGTACCGGCTTCACCATCCAGACCCATGGAGAAGATGTCGATCTTGCCGAACTGGCCCGGGCTCAGCAGCTGGTACGGGTTGCCCCAGGGATCTTGCGGCAGGCGCTTGATGTAGCCGCCATCGCGGTAGCTGCGCGGCGCCGGATCGATGGAAGGCTTGGTCACCAGCGCGTCCAGACCCTGTTCGGTGGTCGGGTAGCGGTTGTTGTCCAGCTTGTACATGTCGAGGGCGTTTTCCAGCGCCACGATATCGGAGACCGCTTTCTGCTGGTCAGCCTTCTCCTTGTTGCCCATCAGGTTGGGCACCACCAGACTGGCCAGAATGCCGAGGATCACGATGACCACCATGACTTCCAGCAAGGTAAAACCGGATTGACGACGTTTGTTCATGAGTTGCTCCGTAACGAATGAGATGGGATGGCCCATCAGAGAGTGATCACTGGGTGGGTTCGACGGGCCGCCAGCGGCGCCACCGAACACCGGAAACTTACATATTCACCATATTGTTGAGCTCGAGGATCGGCTGCAGGATCGACATCACGATAAACAGCACCACCCCGGCCATGGAGACCACCAGCATGGGTTCGAACACCCCGAGGGCGATATTGACCTGGGATTCAAACTCCCGATCCTGGTTGTCTGCCGCCCGCTCCAGCATGCTGTCGAGCTCACCGCTCTGCTCGCCGGAGGCGATCATATGCAGCATCATGGGCGGGAAAATCTTGGTCTCAGTCAGCGACTTGCGCAGACTGGTCCCCTCGCGCACCCGTTCGGCGGCCTCGAGAATGCGCATTCTGGCAAAGTCGTTGGAGAGCACTTCGCCGGAGATCTTCATCCCCTCCAGCAGCGGCACCGCACTGGCGTTGAGGATGCTTAACGTGCGGGCGAAGCGGGCGGTGTTGAGACCGCGACTGACCCGGCCAATCACCGGCAGGCCGAGCAGCACCTGATGCCAGCGTCGGCGGCGCTTTTCATCGGTGAGCCACCAGCGCCAGACAAAGCTGCCAAGGAAGATCAGCAGCAGGAACCAGAGGCCGTAGGCCTGCATCAGTTCGCTGGTGCCGATGAGAAAGCGGGTGGTGCCCGGCAACTGCTGGCCCATGTGTTCAAACTGGGCCACCACCTTGGGCACCACGGCGGTAAGCAGGATCGAGATAACCCCGATAGCCACGCAGGTAAGCACGATGGGGTAGATCATCGCCTGCAACAGCTTGGTGCGCATATGCTGGCGCTGCTCGGTGTAGTCGGCGAGGCGGTTGAGCACCTTCTCCAGATGGCCCGATTTTTCACCGGCCGCCACCATGGAGCGAAACAGCTGGTCGAACACATGGGGAAAAGCCCCCAGCGAGTCGGCCAGCGAATAGCCTTCCACCACCTTGCTGCGCACAGTGGCCACCAGAGAGCGCAAGTGGGCCTTTTCGCACTGCTCGGCTACCGCTTTGAGCGCCTCTTCGATGGTGAGACCGGCGCCCACCAGAGTCGCCAGCTGGCGAGTGATCAGGGCAAGCTCAGCGGTGCTGGCACCACGACGAAACAGGGCGAAGCGGGTCGCTTCCCGTTTCGCCTTCTCGGTGGTCTCGTTCACCTCGAGGGGAGTGAGCCCCTGTTCGCGCAGCAGCTGGCGCACCTGACGGGCCGAGTCGCCCTCCATTACGCCGCTCTTGCTGCGTCCCTTGTTGTCGAGGGCCTTGTATTCGAATGCCGCCATCTCAATCTTCCCGGGTCACGCGCAGCACCTCTTCGAGGCTGGTTTGCCCCTTGAGGACCTTGTCGATGCCGTCACGGCGGATGCTGGGGGTGTGGCCGCGGATCAGCCGCTCGATGGCGAGCTCGCCGCTGGCGCTGTGAATGGCTTCTCGCACCGCTTCGTCGATCACCACCAGCTCGTGGATGCCGGTCCGGCCACGGTAGCCGGTGTGGTTGCACAGCTCGCATCCGACCGGACGCCACACCTGCTGGTCGGGGGCTAGCTCGATGCCCATGGCGAGGCGCTCCTGCTCGGTAATGGGGCGCGGGGCGCGGCAATCGGGGCAGAGGGTGCGCACCAGTCGCTGGGCCAGCACCGCCAAGAGCGACGAGGAGAGCAGGAAGGGCTCGATCCCCATGTCACGCATCCGGGTGATGGCGCCGATGGCAGTGTTGGTGTGCAGGGTCGACATCACCAGGTGGCCGGTCAGCGACGCCTGCACCGCAATCTGGGCGGTTTCGAGGTCTCGGATTTCCCCCACCATCACTACGTCCGGATCCTGGCGCAGAATGGCGCGCAGGCCGCGGGCGAAGGTCATGTCCACCTTGGTGTTGACCTGGGTCTGGCCCACCCCTTCGAGGTCATATTCGATGGGGTCTTCCACTGTCAGGATGTTGCGATCCCGCGAGTTGATTTCAGACAGCGCCGCATAGAGGGTGGTGGATTTACCGGAACCGGTCGGGCCGGTGACCAGAATAATGCCGT
Organism: Aeromonas sp. QDB62; assembly: GCF_027705695.1. NCBI lineage: Bacteria > Pseudomonadati > Pseudomonadota > Gammaproteobacteria > Aeromonadales > Aeromonadaceae > Aeromonas > Aeromonas sp. QDB62. The sequence goes on from NZ_JAPDCD010000037.1 coordinate 8,589, forward strand.
GGGGCTTGCGAATGAGCTCGCTGATGATGGTGCGGTTGGCCGCGGTCATCCCCAGCTGCTTGAGCTCGAGGCGCACGTTGTTCTTGTCCAAGAGACGCAATACCACCCGCTCGCCGTAGCTGGACGGCATGGTGGAGACCCGCACGTCGACGGCGCGGCCGCCGATACGCAACGAGATACGGCCATCCTGCGGCACCCGCTTCTCGGCGATATCCATCCGCGACATCACCTTGATCCGCGAGACCAATAGCGAGGCCAGCTTGCGATGGGGGCGCAGGATCTCCCGCAGTACCCCATCGATACGAAAACGGATCACCAGTGCCCGCTCGAAGGTCTCGATATGGATATCGGAAGCCTCTTCCTTGATCGCCTCGCTCAGCATGGCGTTGATGAGGCGAATGATGGGGGCGTCGTCATCGGCGTCCAGCAGATCTTCGCTTTGCGGCAGCTCTTCGGCCAGGGCGAAGAAGTCCATCTCGTTGCCGAGATCTTCCATCAGCTGGCGCGCCTCGGAGGAGTCGCGCTGGTAGTGGGCCATCAGCAGCTCTTCGAAGGCCTCGTTGTCGAGTTGCTCCACCGCGAAGCTGCAACCCGCGACCCGCCGCACTTCCAGCAGGGCTTGCGGGGTGACGCCAGGGCGGCACTGCAGCACGGGGGCGCCCTCCCGCTCAATCAGGATCACCCCGAAATTGCGGGCAAAGACAAAGGGGAGCTCGGGCAGTGGCGCAGGCCCGACACTTCCATCCAGATGGTAGGCACTCATCAGGGCTTACTCTGCACAAACGGGGTGGTGGTCTCGACAGTGCTTTGCTGTCTGCTCCGCATCTCGTTGATCTGCTTCTGGATCTCTTTTTGCAGCTCTGGCGACACCATCACATCCTGGCCGTAGGCAGGCAATACCTGACGGGCGGGGGAGGTGAGATACCCCTCCTGCGAAGCGGCATTGAGCTGCTCGGCGCGGAACAGGGAGTACTTGTTGCTGGAGACACCGGTATAGACGTCCGCATCACGCAAGATGGTTGGCCGGATAAAGACCATCAGGTTGCGCTTGGAGGTGGTGTTGGAGGTGGAGCGGAACAGATAGCCCAGCACCGGGATATCGCCAAGCAAGGGCACCTTGGAGACCTGCTCCTTGGTCTGTTCGTCCATCAAACCGCCCAGCACCACGGTTTCGCCGCTTTTGACCAGCACCGCGTTCTTGACGGTACGGGTATCGAAAGTGGGGCCAAGGTTGGCAGTACCGGTCGCCTGGGTCTGGGCGACACTGGAGACCTCCTGCTCGATATTGAGCAGCACCGAATCCCCTTCGTTGATCTGCGGGGTCACCACCAGCTTGGTGCCCACCGTCTTGCGCTCGATGGTGTTGAACACCTGATCGCTGGTGGTGGAGCTTTGCGAACCGCTCTGGACCGGGACCTCCTGACCGACGTTGAAGGAGGCCTCCTTGTTATCCATGGTGACGATACTCGGGGTGGAGAGAATATCGTTCTTGGTATTGGAGGCCAGCGCCGTGGCCAGCATGGCCCAGTCGCCGTGATAGAAACCGGCGGCCATGCCGTTGAACTCTTTCAGCAGACCGGCAGCGGTGTCGGTCTTGCCATTCTGGTAATCCTTGCCCGCCGCAATGGCGCTGCCGAGGGGCAGACCGGAGTTGGTGAACTGGGTGCCACCACCGTTGGCATTGCCCCACTGGACGCCAAGGGTGAGGCCGTCGCCATCCTGCATCTCGACGATGATCGCCTCCACCAGCACCTGGGCGCGGCGGATATCGAGCTTGGCCACCACCTGCTCCAGTTCGGACATAACGTCCGGCTGGGCGGTGATGACCAGCGCATTGGTGGTCTCGTCGGCTGAGATGGCCAGCTTGCCACCGCCGATACTGGCGCCACCTGTGGTTGCGCCGCCGCCCTTCTTGTCGGCCTCGATGCTGGAGCTGACCCCCTTGAGCACCTCGACCATGTCTTTGGCCTTGCCATATTTGAGGTAGAAGACCCGGGTGTTGCCCTGGCTCTGCAGGTCGCGGTCGAGCTGGCGCACCATCTGGATGATGCGGGCGCGCGCTTTCGGCTCACCACTCACTACCACAGAGTTGGTGCGCTCGTCGGCCACCACCTTGGGGGAGAGCAGCAGGGAGGCGGTGCCGCCCTGCGGGTTGCCATCCTTGTTGAGGTTGGTTACCAGCCGCACCATTTCCCCCGCCGAGGCAAACTTGAGCTTGATGATGTCCACATCCTGATCGCCTGCGCGGTCGACCCGGTTCACCACCTCTACCAGACGATTGACCACGGCGGCGCGGCCGGTGATCAGCAGCACGTTGGAGGGCTCGTAGTGCACCACGTTACCACCACCGGCGTTGTCGTTGAGCTGGCGCAGCAGCGGCGCCAGTTCACGGACCGAGACGTTGCGCACCGGCACGACTCTAGTCACCATCTCGTCGCCCATGCCCGGGTTGCTGCCATCCACCACCGGAATGGCGGAGGTCTTGGCATCCCGCGAGCGCAGCACCTTGAGCACCCCGTTGTCCATCGGCACCACGGCAAAGCCGTAGACGTCGAGCACGCTCAGGAAGAACTGGTAGTACTGCTCCTCATTGAGCAGGTCGTAGCTGCGCACGTTGATCTTGCCGCGCACCGAGGGCTCTATGATGATGGTTTTATTGAGGTTCTTGCCCACCGTATTGATGAACTCTTCAATGTCGGCGTTCTTGAAACTGGCAGAGTATTCAGTGGCCCAGGCTGAGCCCGCCATCATCAGTGCCGCTGCGATAGTGGCCAGACGCCAGCTTTTCCCTTTAGTGGTCATTATTGGTACGACTCCAAATCATTATTCTGACAAGCGCACATAGATGTCGAACTGTTCGCCCTGTCGCTCGACGGTCACTGTCATTTCCGTTGCGCCAGCCATCTGCTGCATCGCCTGCATGGCTTGCATGTTGTCCCGTAAATCCAGCCCGTTGATGCTGATGGCCAGGTCATTGGCCTGCAGCCCGCTCTGGTTGAAAAACTCAGGATTGCTGCCCGGGTTGAGGCGATAGCCGGTCATGCGGCCATCCACCTGAACCGGTGAAATATTGAGGTAATCGGTGATCTTGCCCGGATCGGCCATCAGCTCGCTGCGCAGGGAGCCAAGGGGGGCGGAGTTGGTCTGCGGCAGCGGCTTGCCATACTCCTCGCCATCCAGCATCAGGGTCTCGTCGCGGCCATCCCGCTCGATGATCACCCGATCTGGATAGACCTGCCGGATCCGCGCCTGGGTGCCGTCAATCATGTCACCGACCCCGTAGGAGTTCTGGATGCCGGACATGGCGATGATGGCGATCGATTTGGCGGGATCCGAGCTGGCCAACACCCCGTTGAGCTGGGCATTGAGCTGGGTACGCGGCGCATTGGCGGCCACGGCGGCTTTGGCTTGCGCCTTGGGGATCGCCTTGCCAAACAGCGCCAGTCGGCTCACCTCGCCCAGTTCAAGGCGCGGGTTGTTCTGGCCGTTGACCGCCACGGCGGAGGGTTGCCACGGTTGGCTGGTTTGCGGGCTTGCCAGGGTGAGCAGACGCCAGGTGAGGGCGGCGCTCTGCTGGGCCAGCATGATCAGCAGCGCCAGAAAGGCCACCTGGGTGACTCTGGTCATGGGAAGCCGCCGGCACTGGGCCAGCAGCATGGTCAAGATGTCATCCCTGAATCGTAGCGTCATATTAATCAACAAATTCCAGGCTCTGGGGCGGCTGCGTATTGTGTACGGCCAGTGGCTGCGACACAACGGGTCCGGGCGCGCCAAACCGTAAAAATGGATATTTCATCACACCGTAAACCTTTGAATGCTCACAAAAGTGTCACTCAGGTGAGGTGCATCCTGCTTGCCAGCAAACATCAGGGTACGGTGCGTACTCATCCTCGCCAATCCTGCAGCGCCTTGAGGGTAACGCTCTGTCCGGCGACCTGCAGCACTATGTATTGCTGGTCGATGGTAGCGAGCACGACCCCCGGGGCGATTTCGCTCCCCTCCCGGTATTCCCGGCCATTGAGCACCACAGCCCGCTTGGCGGGGTTGGAGGAGAACACATGAGAGCCGTAGCTCAATTGCGGCACCTGCTGGCGTACCGATTGGGGCGCCGAGCCCAGCGCCATCAATTGGGCTGGTTGCACGTTCTGGCTGGCGGCGTGTGGCGTCTCCTGCAATGGGGTTTCATTGAGGGCTTTCATCAGCTGCTCGGCCAGACTCAGCGCGGGGGTATTCCCCTGACTGGTCCCTTCGTTTTTGGCCACTGCTCTGGGTTGGGCCACCGGCTCCGGCAGGGGCGGGGGCAGTGGACGGGTCACCATTGCCTTGGGTTCGACCCGCACGAAGGGCGGAGTGATCACCTCTTTCACCTCCACTTTCTCCTCGATAGGGCGCAGGTGGAGCAGATGCCAGCCATAGTTGGCGCCCGCCCCCAGCAACAGGGCCAGGGGGGCCAGCAGCCAGCCGATGCGGCGTGGGCTGCGCTCCTCTTCCCGGGGCATGGGCAAGCCCATGGCTGGAATATGGGCGGAGAGTTGCGGTTGCTGCGCACGGCGCAGCGCCTTGAGCAGGGTAGACATCAGGAGGCCTCCTCCAGTCTGGGCATGGGTTCACCGGAGAGGGCGTTGAGACGCAGCAGGGTGTTGCTGCCCGCGATGCCATCAGGGGTGAGCCCCTGATCCCGCTGGAACTGCTGCAGCTTGTTCTTGAGCTCGCCATCGAAACGGCGCACCTTGCGCTCGGGTTGTTGCAGCGCACGGCTGAGGGCGTTGTCGAGCCACTGGATCTGGGTCTGACCGGCATTGCTGGCGATCAGGCTGACGCCCCCTTTCGGCATGCGCCAGAGCAGGGTGTAGCTGCCGCCCCAGTTGTCGCTGAGCCACTGGCGATCCACCTGCCAGCTTTGGTCACCGATCATCAGGCTGGCCTTGTTCGGCCCCAGATTGACCAGAGTCGCGTAGTAGAGGCCGCCAGTCTGGTCAGTGAGCGTGATCATGGCTGGGTACTGCAGGGCGCGCAGCTCGTCAAGGCTTGCCTCTCCCTCCTGACAGCGCAGACCGGCACGGGGCGCGTTATCGCAGGTTGCTTCGAACGGTTCCGGTTCATAACCCCAGACCCGATAGAGATTCTGCATGGCGCTGTCGGGGTCGATGGCCTGATTGATCGCCTCGGTCAGCTGCTCCTGCTGCTCGGCAGTCTCGTCGATGGTGACCGGCACCTCGACCTTGACTACCGGACGGGTGGGGAACACGCCGAAAAATTGCCAGCCCCACCAGCCTGCGGCCACCAGCAGGGCGCCCGCCAGCGTCACCATCAGACCGGAGGCCCAGCGCCCCTCGTCACGAACCCCATTGACCTCGAAGGCGGCCTGGCTGATATCGCCGTGGACAACCTTGTAGCTGCCACGGGCGAAGGCGGCAATCAGGGCGCGGTCGCAGATGAGGTTGATGAAACGGGGGATGCCGCCGCTCAGGCGATGGAGCGTCTTGATGGCGCGCGGGGTAAAGATGGGTTGCACGCAGCCTGCGACCTGCAACCGGAAGCGGACGTAGGCATCCACGTCGCTGTGGGAGAGCGGCAGCAGGTGATAGCGGGCGGTAATGCGCTGGGCCAGCTGACGCAGCAGGGGTTGGCGCAGCATCTGTTGCAGCTCGGGCTGACCGATCAGCACCACTTGCAGCAGTTTTCGTTCATCGGTTTCGAGGTTGGTGAGCAGACGCAACTGCTCCAGTACGCCGGGCAGCAGGTGCTGCGCCTCATCCACCAGTACCACGCTGCGCTTGCCTGCCGCCAGGTTGGCTAGCAGGTGATCGCGAATAAGGTCGAACAGCCGCTTGATCCCGGCATCTTCGGGATAGGGGAGTTGAAACTCGTCGCAGATGGCGGCCAGCAGATCCCGTTCGGTCAGGGAGGGGTTGAGGATGTAGGCGATCTCGGTCTCGGCGGGCAGCTGTTGCAGCAGGCAGCGGGAGACGGTGGTCTTGCCGGTGCCCACTTCGCCGGTCAGCAGCACAAAGCCGCCGCCATCCTGCAATCCATAGTTGAGATGAGCAAGGGCTTCGCCGTGGCGCTCGCTCATATAGAGGTATTTGGGATTGGGCGAGATGGAAAACGGGTGTTCCGAGAGGCCGAAGAACTGTGTGTACATGAGGGTATTCTTTTGTAGCCGGCGACAGATGAAAAATGTCTCCGGATGATAGCAAACCTCGCTTTCATTGGAAGCCATCATTGGCGCAGGAGGGCAAATTGCGGCCTTTTCCTGCCATCTTGTGATCCCGGTTGCGTCATCGGTACGAACCCGGATCACAAAATGACAAAAAACATCTGTAAATAAAGGGAAATATCAATATCGGCCCGACGTGGCACATGCCGCTTGCGCGCATTTTATGACACGTGTGCCCTGCCAGCGATCACGGCACAGGGCCGGGATGCGCCTGCTCAGTGGTGATCCTGAAACTGCGCGGCAATCTCCCTGAACTGCGTCTCGCAGGCGAGAAAAGCCGCGACGATGCCGGGATCAAAATGGCTGCCGCTCCCCTTCACGATGATCTCTTTCGCCTCCTCATGGCTGAAGGCGGGTTTGTAGACCCGCTTCGAGATGAGGGCATCGTAGACATCCGCCACCGCCATCAAGCGCCCGGAGAGAGGAATATCCTCCGCCGCCAGCCCTGCCGGATAGCCGCTGCCATCCCACTTTTCGTGGTGGGTGAGGGAGATCTCCCGTGCCAGCCGCAGGAAGGAGTTGGAGCCCAGCTGCGCCTCGGCACTGGCCAGCGCCTCGGCGCCGATCTGCGGGTGGCGCTTCATGATGGCGAACTCCTCGTCGGTCAGCTTGCCCGGTTTGAGCAGGATGGCGTCGGGAATGCCCACCTTGCCGACATCGTGCAGGGGCGCCGACTTGAACAGCAGGTCGATGGTGGCGTCATCGAGCGGGTAGCGATCTCGGTCGTTGCGACTGAGATATTGCGCCAGTGCCTTCACGTAGTGCTGGGTGCGGATGATATGGGCGCCGGTCTCGTTGTCCCGGGTCTCCGCCAGCGAGGCGAGGCCGAGGATGGCCACGTCACGGGTCAGGTTGAGCTCGTCGCTGCGGGATTTCAGCTCGCCGATCATCTGATTGGTGCTGGCGGCAATCAGGCCGAACTCGTCATCCCGGGTGACAGGCACCCGGGCGTCGAAGTCACCGCACTGCACTCTGGCCATGGTGCGGGTCTGCTGGCGCAGGGAGAGGCCGAGATTGCGGCCATAACCGTGGATGATGAGGGCGAGATAGCAGAAGGTCACCGTCATCACGAAGGCGATCGCCCACAGGATGTAGTGCTGGGCATCGGCCCTCGGCAGGCTGCGTTCCACCGTCGCCAGCCACTCCAGATCCTTGTTGAACAGCAAGAAGAAGACGCTCCCCAGCAGGGTGAGGGTCGCCAGGGTAAAGAGAGTGAATTTGCGTGGCAGCGGCATGGCCAGCGGGTGGCTCAGCGCCAGGCTCTGCTCGGCTTGCCGCGCTCTGGCCCGATGCCAGCCCCGCTCCAGGGTCAGATCGGCGGCCACCAGAAAGCCGAGGGTGGTCATCCCCAGCAGCACCTTGAGGTGGCTCTCCAGCGGAAAGTCGTGGGTCAGAGCGTTGTAGCACGAGAGCAGCAGCGCCCCCAGCAGGTAGAAACCGACCTCCAGGCCGAACCCGTTTAGCTCGTTGCGCGGCAGGGGCCGCCTTGAGAGCAGCCAGTTGCGCACGGCGAACATGATGGCGAACGTCACCAGCGTTGGCCCCAGCAACTGGGGCAGGGTGAGACTCTCGAGAAACGGGCAAACCTGCCAGCCATAGAGACAAAATAGTGACAGGGTTACCCCGTAGTGCAGGGCGCAGCGCCCCGTGATCCTCTGCATATTCCCACCCATGTTGCTGGTTATTGTTATGTCGGCGGGAGGCCCGCCATTACAGGCGTCGCAGCAGCAAGCTACCGATGGAGTAGCCAGCACCAAATGAGCAAAGTACGCCGCGGGCCCCCGCAGGAAGGTCGCGATTGTACAGATGAAACGCGATGATGGAACCCGCCGAGCTGGTATTACCATAGCTATCAAGAATGACCGGCGCCTCCTGCTGGCTGGCATCGTGGCCCAGCAGCTTGCGACCGATGAACTGGTTCATGGTGAGGTTGGCCTGATGGAGCCAGAGCCGGTTCAGGCTCTCGGCGTGCCAGCCCTGCTCATCGAGCTGGTTGGCTATCTGGTCGCACACCAGCGGCAACACCTCCTTGAACACCTTGCGCCCCTGCTGGCGAAACAGCTTGTCGTCGCCGTAGCGGGTACGCGGGTTCAGCCGGTTTAAAAAGCCGAAGTTGTTGCGGATGTTGTTGGAGTACTGGGTCACCAGCTTGCTGGCCACCAGTTGCCACGGATTGGCCACCTTGCAATCGGCCTCCCGCTCCAGCAGCACCGCGGTGCAGGCATCGCCGAAGATAAAGTGACTATCACGATCGCGAAAATTGAGGTGCCCCGAGCAGATCTCCGGATTGACCACCAGCGCCACGTTGGCGGTGCCTGCCGCCAGCATGTCGGCGGCTGTCTTGATGCCGAAGGTGGCGGACGAGCAGGCCACGTTCATGTCAAAGGCCATGCCGCCTGCCCCCAGATAGTGCTGCAGCTCGATGGCCAGCGCCGGGTAGGGGCGCGGCATGTTGGAGGCGGCGACGATGACCAGATCGATCTCGCCCGGTTCGCGGCCAGCGGCGATCAGCGCTTGCTCGGCGGCGGCCACCGCCATCTCCACCATGATGGAGGGCATCTCGTCGGGCCGCTCCGCCATCAGCGGTTGCATGATATCGGGGTTGAGCACCCCTTCGCGGCTCACCAGATAACGGCTCTTGATGCCGGAGGCCTTCTCGATGAACTCGCAGCTGGAGTGCTGCTTGGCGGAGAGCTGGCCGGCGTCGATGGCGGAGGCGTTCTCCTCGTTGTAGAGATCCACATACTGGTTGAAGGCGGCCACCAGCTCTTCATTGCTGACGGCAAAGGGTGGGGTATAGAGGCCTGAGCCACTGATCACGATAGAGGTCATCTTTGCTCCTCGCCGGGTGCGTTCCCGGCTTGTCGGTTTATAGGGTAGAGAGGGTTACAGCTGGTCGATCGCCGCAGCGAGACCCGCCAGGGTCAGCGGATGCATCCGTCCGCCAACCACGTCATTCATCAGTTTGATGGAGGAATGCCAGAGCCACTCCCGGCGCGGGGTGGGATTGATCCACACCAGTTTGGGAAAGTGCTGCTGCAATCGGGTGAGCCACACCTGACCCGACTCCTCGTTCCACTGCTCGACGCTGCCGCCGGGCCAGGTGATCTCGTAAGGGCCCATGGTGGCATCCCCCACCAGGATCACCCGGTAGTCGCTGCCGTAGGTGCGCAGCAGCCGCAGAATATCGAACCGCTCCTCAAAGCGGCGGTTGTTGTCCTTCCAGACGAAGTCGTAGAGGCAGTTGTGAAAATAGAAGTACTCCAGATGCTTGAACTCGTGGCGCAAGGCGGAGAAGAGGCGCTGCACCTCGGCCACATGGGCATCCATGGAGCCTCCCACATCGAAGAAAACCAATAGCTTGACCCCGTTGTGGCGCTCGGGTCGCAGCTTCACATCGAGCCAGCCCTGGCGGGCCGAACTTTTTATGGTGTCGTCGAGATCCAGCTCGTCGGGATTGCCTTTGCGCACCCAGCGTCGGAGTTTGCGCAGCGCCAGCTGAATGGCACGCTGGCCGAGCGGTGAGTCGTCGCTGAAGTGGCGATAGTGACGGGCCTCCCACACCTTGGCCGCCTTGCCGTGCTGCTCCTCTCCACCCATGCGCACCCCCTCGGGGTGAAAACCTCCGTGGCCAAACGGGCTGCTGCCACCGGTTCCCACCCACTTGTTGCCGCCGGCGTGGCGCTCTTTCTGCTCGCTTAACCGCTGGTTGAGGGTCTCCAGCAGCGTATCGAGTCCGCCAAGGGATTTGAGCAGCGTCTTCTCCTCTGGGCTCAACAGCCGTTCGAACTCCTTGCGCAGCCACTCATCCGGCAGGCTCTCCGGCAGCAGAGGAATGGCTTCCAGCCCTTCGTAGTATTCGGCGAAGGCGCGATCGAAGCGATCGTAGTGTGCCTCGTCTTTTACCAGCAGGCAGCGGGAGAGTTGGTAGAACTCGTCCATATCGACAGCGACCAGCCGGGCAGCCAGTGCGGCGTGCAAGTCCAGCAGCTCACGCAGGCTGCAGGGGAGCTTGTGGCGGCGCAGGTGGGTAAAAAAGTCGATCAGCATGGGTCAGTTGCCGCGCCGGGCCAGAAAGGCGAGCTTCTCGAAGAGATGCAGGTCCTGCTCGGTCTTGAGCAGGGCGCCATATAGCGCGGGAACCAGCTTGCCTAGCTCGCGGGCACGCATTGCCTCGGGGGCGATATCGTCGGCCAAGAGAAGGCGGATCCAGTCCAGCAGCTCCGAGGTAGAGGGCTTCTTGCGCAGCCCCTCTACCTCGCGCAGCTCGAAGAAGAGATCCATCGCCTCGCCAAGCAGGCTCTCCTTGAGGTCGGGGTAGTGGAGTTTGACGATGGCCTGCATCTCGGCCTTGTCGGGGAAGCGGATGTAGTGGAAGAAACAGCGGCGCAGGAAGGCATCCGGCAGCTCTTTTTCGTTGTTGGAGGTGATGATGACCACCGGCCGCTGGCGCGCCTTGACTCGCTCGCCGGTCTCGTAGACGTCGAACTCCATCCGATCCAGCTCCAGCAGCAGATCGTTGGGGAATTCGATGTCGGCTTTGTCTATCTCGTCGATCAGCAGCACAGGTCGCAGCTCGGCGCTGAAGGCCTGCCACAACTTGCCTTTACGAATGTAGTGACTGATATCGGCCACTCTGGGGTCGCCGAGCTGGGAGTCCCGCAGCCTGGCCACCGCATCATATTCGTAGAGCCCCTGCTGGGCTTTGGTGGTGGACTTGATATGCCAGGCAATGAGGTCTGTGCCGAGATGGTCGGCGACCGCTTCCGCCAGCACCGTCTTGCCGGTGCCCGGCTCCCCTTTGATCAGCAGCGGTTTTTCGAGGGTGATGGCGGCATTGACCGCCATCTTCAATGCATCGGAGGCGAGATACTGGCTGCTTCCTGAAAATCCCATAACGTCGGTTCCTTTGACGATTGGCTCCCGGAGTCAGGGGCCAGAGAGAATAAGTTCTATATGTTGTAATACCATATGGTTATAACGAATAGTCACTTCTCATTCAGAAACCACAGGGTAATCTTGTTTCATCGTCGTAACAAACACAGGGATAGCACCATGAGCAAAATTTTTGAGGACAACAGCCAGACTATCGGTCACACCCCGCTGGTTCGTCTCAACCGTGTTACCAAAGGCCGCGTGCTGGCCAAGATCGAGAGCCGTAACCCCAGCTTCAGCGTCAAGTGCCGGATCGGTGCCAACCTGATCTGGGATGCCGAGAAGCGCGGCATCCTGACCAAGGGTAAGGAGATCATCGAGCCCACCAGCGGCAACACGGGTATTGCTCTGGCCTTTGTCGCGGCCGCTCGCGGCTATCCCATCACCCTGACAATGCCGGCCACCATGAGTCTGGAGCGCCGCAAGCTGCTCAAGGCACTCGGTGCCAATCTGGTGCTGACCGAAGGGCCGCTCGGCATGAAAGGGGCCATTGCCAAGGCCAACGAGATCCTCGAGTCCGAGCCGGGCAAGTATGTGTTGCTGCAACAGTTTGAAAACCCGGCCAACCCGGAGATCCACGAAAAGACCACAGGCCCCGAGATCTGGGATGCCACCGATGGTCAGGTTGATGTGTTCGTGGCTGGCGTCGGCACCGGCGGCACCATTACCGGTGTCTCCCGCTACCTGAAGCAGACCCAGGGCAAGGCGGTGGTCTCTGTCGCGGTCGAACCGGCCGAGTCGCCGGTCATCAGCCAGAAGCTGGCTGGGGAAGAGATCAAACCGGGCCCCCACAAGATCCAGGGGATCGGCGCCGGTTTTATCCCGGGTAACCTCGACCTCTCCCTCATCGATCGGGTGGAGAAGGTGACCAGCGACGAAGCCATCGAGATGGCCCGCCGCCTGATGGAGGAGGAGGGGATCCTGGCCGGTATCAGCTCCGGTGCTGCGGTGGTGGCTGCCAGCCGTCTGGCCGAGCTGCCGGAATTTGCGGGTAAAACCATTGTGGTCATCCTGCCGAGCGCGGCGGAGCGTTACCTCTCCAGCGCCCTGTTTGCCGGGGTGTTCAGCGAGCAGGAACTGCAGCAGTAACTGATCGGAATCTTTCAAAACAGCGGCGCTCTCAGGAGCGCCGCTTCTTTATGGGCTAGACTCAACCCCTGTTAGTGTCACTTGATCCTTATTTTTTGGGGTAAAATAACAAGTTCCGGAGTGAGAAAAAAAGCAGACATTCCGCGGTAAATCTCATATCCTGTGCGGCGTCACGCGGTGTTTGCTGGCTGGGTATCACAAAGTAACAAAGTGTTATTTTTCGTTATAAAATAATTTCAGGCCAGTCCTGATGCGGCTTGTAGCCCAATAACTGAAAATTGCCAACCAGCGCGCCGATTACTGCACAGAAACTTGACCTGGATTAAACCATTGCGGGTCTGCTTTCGTTACTTTACAACATATCCATACTGACACGGTGGGTCAGGGCGCTTCAAAAACGACCAATCCACCAAAAAATATCAATAATATGGGGTGAAACCATGTACGAGAAGTCTGTTGTTATTACTGCTGAAAACGGCCTGCACACCCGTCCGGCAGCTCAGTTCGTGAAAGAAGCCAAAGAATTCCAAAGCGAGATCACTGTGGTCTCCGGTGGCAAGTCCGCCAGCGCCAAGAGCCTGTTCAAGCTGCAGACCCTGGGCCTGACCAAGGGTACCAACGTGACTATCCAGGCTGACGGCCCGGATGCTCAACAAGCTGTTGAGAAGCTGGTTGCCCTGATGGACGAGCTGGAGTAATCCAGCTTTATTCCTCCCCCACAGTCGTTTTAATAGGAAGGATTATGATATCTGGCATTCTTGCGTCCCCCGGTATCGCATTCGGCAAGGCGCTTCTTCTTAAAGAAGATGAAATCGTTATCAATCAGGGCAAGATTCCCGCCGAGCAGATTGATGCCGAGATCAACCGTTTCCTCGAAGCTCGTACCAAGTCAGCTGCTCAGCTGGAAGCCATCAAAGAGATGGCCGGTCGTACCTTCGGTGAGGAAAAAGAGGCCATCTTCGAAGGCCACATCATGCTGCTCGAAGATGAGGAGCTGGAAGGGGATATCAGATCCTTCATCAAAGAGAACAAGGCTTCCGCTGACAAAGCCATCTATGAGGTGATCGAACAGTACGCCAAGATGATGGCCGAACTGGATGACCCTTATCTGCGCGAACGCGCAACCGACTTCCGTGACATCGGTACCCGTCTGGTCAAGAACGTACTGGGCATCGCCGTTGTCAACCTGAGCACCATCGACGAAGAGGTCATTCTGGTCGCCAAAGACCTGACCCCGTCTGAAACCGCTCAGATCAACCTGAAATATGTGCTGGGTTTCGTTACCGACATCGGTGGCCGTACCTCTCACACCTCCATCATGGCCCGCTCTCTGGAGCTGCCGGCCATCGTGGGCACCAACGACATCACCGAGCGCGTCAAGAACGGTGACATGCTGGTGCTGGATGCGATCAACAACCAGATCATCATCAATCCGACCGCTGAACAGCTGAGCGAAGCCAAGAAGTTCCAGGCTCAGTTCCAGGCCGAGAAAGATGAGCTGGCCAAGCTGAAAGACCTGCCTGCCATCACGCTGGATGGTCATCAGGTTGAAGTGTGCGCCAACATCGGTACCGTCAAGGATACCGAAGGTGCCATCCGCAATGGCGCCGAAGGCGTGGGTCTGTACCGTACCGAGTTCCTGTTCATGGACCGTGACGCGCTGCCGACCGAAGACGAGCAGTTCAAAGCCTACAAAGAAGTGGCCGAAGCGATGCCGGATCAACCGATCATCGTGCGTACCATGGACATTGGCGGCGACAAAGAGCTGCCGTACATGAATTTCCCGAAAGAGATGAACCCCTTCCTGGGCTGGCGTGCCGTGCGTATTTTCTTCGACCGCGAAGACATCATGCACGCTCAGCTGCGGGCCATTCTGCGTGCCTCTGCCTTTGGCAAACTGCGCATCATGTTCCCGATGATCATCTCCGTCGAAGAGTTCCGTAGCCTGAAAGCTACCGTAGAGACGCTGAAGGCCGAACTGCGTGCCGAAGGCAAAGCCTTTGATGAATCCATCGAAGTGGGTATCATGATCGAGACCCCGGCCGCTGCCGTGATGGCTCATCATCTGGCCAAGGAAGTGGATTTCTTCAGTATCGGTACCAACGACCTGACCCAGTACACCCTGGCTGTCGATCGTGGTAACGAGATGATCTCCGCCATGTACAACCCGCTGTCACCCTCCGTCCTGACGCTGATCAAGATGGTTATCGATGCGTCCCACGCCGAAGGCAAGTGGACCGGTATGTGTGGTGAACTGGCTGGTGACGAGCGCGCCACCCTGCTGCTGCTGGGTATGGGTCTGGATGAGTTCTCAATGAGCGCCATCTCTGTACCGCGTATCAAGAAGCTTATCCGCAACACCAACTTCGAAGATGTGAAGGCCATGGCTGATCAAGCACTGAGCTTTGCCACCGCCGCTGAAATCGAAGCATGCGTAGATAACTTTATTAAGCAGAAGGCAGTCTGCTAAGATCGGCTGCAAACAGCGACAAATCATCTCTAGGAGCTTTATATGGGTCTGTTCGACAAACTGAAGAAACTGGTTTCCGACGATAGCTCTGACACCGGCGGCATCGAAATCTTTGCTCCGCTGTCTGGCGAAATCGTGCCGATCGAAGATGTGCCTGACGTTGTCTTCGCCGAGAAGATCGTTGGTGACGGTATCGCTATCAAGCCGGCTGGCAACAAGATGGTTGCGCCGTGCGATGGTACCATCGGCAAGATTTTCGAGACCAACCACGCGTTCTCTCTGGAATCCGACTCCGGTATCGAGCTGTTCGTTCACTTCGGTATCGACACCGTTGAACTGAAAGGCGAAGGCTTCACCCGTATCGCTCAGGAAGGCCAACAGGTCAAGCGCGGCGACACCATCATCGAGTTCGATCTGGCCGTTCTGGAAGCGAAAGCCAAGTCTACCCTGACTCCGGTTGTCATCTCCAACATGGACGAGATCAAAGAGCTGATCAAAATGACGGGTGCCGTGACTGTGGGCGAGACCCCGGTTATCCGTATCAAGAAGTAATGCCCGGCTGGCTCACGCCAGTTGCTGCAGTAAAAAACCGAAGCCTGGTGCTTCGGTTTTTTTATGGTCGCGTGTCGGCTTCCCCTTCTGGTCACCAGGCTATTGTGTCGAGATGACAACCCGGTTACGGCCCTGTTCCTTGGCCTGATAGAGGGCCCGATCGGCCATCATCAGCAGGTAGTCGATGCCCTCTTGCCCCTTCATGCTGGCACATCCCAGGCTGATGGTGAGGGAGAGCTGATCCCCTTGCCACGGTACGTGGGTGGTACTGACATGCTGGCGCAGCTGTTCGGCGCGCCGTGCCGCCTGTTCAATGTCGCAACCCGGCAGGATCAGCAGGAACTCCTCCCCGCCCCAGCGAGCCAGACTCTCACCCGGCAACAGCTGACTCGCCATGGCGTGGGCGACGGCGCAGAGCGCGGCATCGCCCGCAGGATGGCCGTAGCGGTCGTTGACCTGCTTGAAATGGTCGATATCCCCCAGCACCACCGAGAGGGGCTCACCCTGCAACCAGAGGGCCTGCAACTGCTGCTGGGCACCGCGCCGGTTGGTCAGTTCGGTGAGCGGATCGGTGCAGGAGAGGCGGCTCACCTCTTCCACCATGCACTGCAGGTCATGGATATCGCGGAAGGTGACGATATGGCCATCCGGGATGGCATCGGCCCCCAGCTGGGCGGTGACGATAAACCAGCGCGACTGGCCGCCCTTGCAGTGGATCAGCGCAGGCATCTCGGCGACCTCCAGCCCTTGCGACAAGCTCTGTTCCACCTGCGAGTGCCAGGAGTCGATGATAGTGCGGCGATACCCTTCATCCGGGTAGGCGAGTCGAAACCAGGAGGCCATGTCCGGCAGCTCGGCAAGGTCGTAGCCGAGCTGCTCAAGGAAGGCCTTGTTCAGGAAGCGGTGGCGCCGCTGCAGGATCATGTCGGGCGAGCGGCCATCGTGACGGGCAATGGATTCTGACACCAGAATAGGCAGCGGGATCACATCGAAGGAGCGAAACAGGATCTGTTGCAGTTCTCGGTCATTCATGGGAAAAGCGACTCCTCGATGCATCTTTTGCATGCTTTACCATAGGTGAGAGCCGTGTGGTGGTAAACCGCTTTATGGTGTCGGCTGACGCGATGTCATGAACAATCCTGTGTACTCGAAGATAAAGGTCTTCATGCGAGCCATTTTGGCCATCTGTTTCCGCAGACCCGTTACCCGCCAACCGCCTCGTTGACCTGAGGGTATAAAAAAGCCGCTCACCTGGGTGAGCGGCTGTTGCCATCAGATCATTGCCGTTCGCTATCAGGCTGGCTGTTTGCCATCTTCCGCGGGCGGCTGCAGAGCGGCGGAGTTGGACTCCACCTTCTGCTCTTCACCTTGCATGTTCTTGATGTAGACATCCATCTGGTTGAAGGCGATCTCGATGCCGTTCTCGCGGAACAGCTGGTCGATCTTACGGTTCAACTCGTCCACCGCCGGGTTGCGATCACCGAGTTCGCTCACGAAGAAGCGCAGCTCATGATCCAGGGTGCTGGCACCGAAGGTGAGGAAGTAGACGATGGGGGCCGGGTCTTTCAGCACGCGGCTGTTTTCATCGGCCGCCTGTTTGAGCAGGGTGCGGGTCAGCTCCAGATCCGAGCCGTACGCTACGCCCACCCGCACGATCACCCGGGTGACGGTGTCACTCAGCGACCAGTTGATCAGCCGCTCGGTCATCAGCTGCTGGTTGGGGATGATCACCTCTTTGCGGTCGAAGTCGGTCAGGGTTGTGGCGCGGATACGGATTTTGGAGACGGTACCGGAGAAGGAGCCGATGGTGACGGTGTCACCGATCCGCACCGGACGCTCGAACAGGATGATGATGCCGGAGACGAAGTTGGAGAGGATCTCCTTCATACCGAAACCGATACCGACCGACAGACCACCCGCTACCCACTGCAGCTTGTCCCACTGCACACCCATCATGGAGAGGGCGGTCAGGGAGCCGAAGCCGATCAGCACGTAGTTGAGCATGGTGGTGATGGCGTAGGCAGTGCCTTGGGCCAGATTGAGCTTGGAGAGTATCAGCACTTCCAGCAAACCGGGCAGGTTGCGCGCCAGTGACCAGGCGCCGCCGAGCAGCAGGAAGCCGATCAGCACGTCACTCAGGCTGATAGGGAACAGTACGGCGTTGGCGCCGGTCCCTTCACTGCGGTGCCACAGCACCATGCTGTCGAGGTAGGAGAATACCGCCACCAGATCGGACCAGAGCCAGTAGAAGGCGACACCGAAGATCAGCAGCAGCACGGTACGGGTCAGACGCAGGGATTGCTGGCTGACATCCTCCAGATCCATGGGTTGCTCTTCGACGGACTCGCCACCTTCCGCATCTTCCGAAGACTTGTGCTCGCGCTTGGCTACCGCGCGGCGGTAGGCCAGACGACGGGCTGCCAGCTCCAGACCACGCAGAGCGGTGCGGTAGACCAGGCTCCAGATGATGATGAGGTAGAAGGATTCGATCAGGCGACCGGTCAGCTTCAGCGCGGTGTAGTAGTAACCGAGCATCGCCAGCACGATCAGCGCCACCGGTGCCAGCGCCAGGGCGATGGCGATCAGCGACTTCTGTATGCTCACCTCGCCCTTGATGCGGGCACGGGAGATGGGGAACACCAGATAGGCGGCCAGTCCCAACAGGAGCAGGGTCATGGCTTGACCGATCACATCATTGCCCAGAGTGGAGGGTTCAACCACCGCCTTGGTCGCGAGCATGATAAGCGGCAGCAGTGGCAACCAGAGGTAGCGCATGCTGGATCGTTTGGCTTGCAGCTCCGCTTTCGGAATGCGGAAGTGGGTTTCGGCGATGCCACCCGGACGCATGACCGCCAGATAGACGCTGAACACCAGGTAACCGAGGGCGAGGTTCAGGGTGATCTGGAACATCAGCTTGGGGCTGAGCAGACCGCAATAGGTGAGCAGCAAGCCGCCAGCCAGGATGAACAGGCTGCCCGGCAGGCGATGCAGCACGGTGTAGAAGAGCGCGACAGGGGTGTGCCATTGGTTGTCCTGACGGAAACGGCCAAGGTCCTTGGCAATCTTCTTCTGTCGTTCAACCAGTGTCGGGCGCTTCCAGACCAGCAGGCCGCCTATCAGCAACAGCGGGAAGGCGAGCAGGGAGATCCCCAGCAACTCTTCGCGCCAGCGTTTCCAGTCCGGTTTCAGTACCCAGTCGGAGGCCTGTTTGTAGGCCTGGGCGGGCCAGCTGATAAACCACTTGCTGTCGATGGGCTTGTTGCTGCTTACCCAGAAGATATGTTGTTGCAGGGTAAATTCGATGGACTTGTAGATCCGCGCCAGCTGCTGCTGGGTCAGCTGCAGGCTGATGGCGTTGGTGAGCTGGCTGTCGAGCTGGCGGTTGAGCTGATCGAGCAGATTGATGCGGGTGTCGAGCAGCTTGGCAAGGTTGGCCTTGTCCTCTTCGCTGACCGGCTCCTTGCTGCCTGCGATCAGGTTGTCCAGATAGAGGTTCTTCTGGAACAGCAGGTCACGTTGCTGGCTCAGTTCGAACTGGGCCAGGTGGAGGTCGGCGATCTGCTCTTCCAGATTCTTGACGGCGATAGAGGGGGCCGCTTCCAGCTGCTGGTAGAGCTGATAGAGGATGCGCGACAGCAGCAGGTTGCCCTTGAGCATCTGCACCTGTTCGTTCAGGTTGCGCTCGGTCTGGGTACCGCGCTCCAGCCAGCTCTTGGCTTGCAGGTTTTTTTGTACCAGCGAGTTGAGACTGGTGGTGGCGGTGATGAGCTGCTGGCTGAGCTGGTGGTTGAGTTCCTGCTCTTTTTGCACCAGCGGGCTGTCTTCGGTCGCCACCAGCTCACCGGTCTGCTCGGCGGTCTTCTCGGTGTCGCCGAGACGCTTGGCGCTGCTCTGCTCCTGCAGCAACTGCAGTTTCTGCTCTTCGATGGCGAGGCGTGCACTCTGATAGTCGCGCTGCTTGACCGCCAGATCCTGCATGCTGGTGCGGTTATCCAGATCCTTTTGCAACTGGGCCAGTTGCAGATCGATCAGCGCCAGCTCGGCATTGAGCTTCATCTTTTCGGCGCTGGAGACGCTTTCACCGGCGTTGAGACGGCTGCGGATCTCCTGACTGCGCTGATAGGCATGGCTCATTCTGGCCTGCGCCCGCTCCGGCAGGGTCTGCAGGCTGGTGAGCTGGCTGCCGATGGTGCCGAGGGCCTCCTGGGCCTCCTGCATGTTGGCCAGCACTTCCGGCTGACGGCTGTCGAGCTCCGCCAGACTCATGCTGGCGTATTCGCTCTTGATCTGCTCGACACTCTTGCCCTTGGTCAGGGCATCGAGCTTGGCGCTGATCTCTTTGAGTTCGGTGGGCAGGTTGCGGATCCGCTGTGCCTGGGTCTTGGCCTTCGCCTCTTCCTTGTCGATGCTGTCGAGCAGGGCAAGGGTCTCGGTCAGCAACTTCTGATCCGCTTGCTGACTGACGGTCAGGGTCTCTGATTTACCCAGACCATCCAGCGCTCGCTGAACGGAATTGCGAGAGGGGGCATCTTGCGCCATGGCTTGCGGGACGCAGAGGCTGGCGATTAAACAGAGCAGCGGCAACAGGGTGGCCGAGACTCTTTTAAAACGTATTGAGGGCATATAACTTCCGGGTTATTACGCGATATTCGGGAGATTTCCCGCATAGATTAAATTCGCGTGGATTCTAACACCGGGCTTGTCAGGTAAGCAGGGGGGAGGGATAAAAAAAACGGCGCCCGCAGGCGCCGTTTTCATGTTGTTCAGCTCTGATTAAAGAACGTGAACAGAAGCGGTGTTGGTAGTGCCGCTCGGTACCAGAGCACCGGAGACCATCACAACCACGTCACCTTTCAGGCCCATGCCGATTTCCAGTGCGGCTTCTTTACCGATGCGATAGAAATCGTCGGTAGAGGCGATGCTGTCAACCACGTGAGCAACCACACCCTTGGTCAGCACCAGCTGGGCAGCAGTTTTCTTGTTGGTGGTGATAGCCAGGATCCAGGCTTTCGGGAAGTACTTGCGAATAGCCTTGGCAGATTTGCCGCCTTCGGTAGCAACCACGATCAGCGGGGCGTCCAGCTTCTCGGAGGTCTCTACGGCGCCTTTACATACGGCTTCGGTGATGCGCAGCTTGTTGCTGTCGTTGGCAGCAGACAGGTTGGACGGCATCACGGCATCGGTACGCTCGCAGATGGTGGCCATGATGGTCACGGCTTCCAGCGGGTACTTACCCTTGGCGGATTCACCGGACAGCATCACTGCGTCGGTACCGTCCAGGATGGCGTTGGCCACGTCGCCAGCTTCAGCGCGGGTCGGACGCGGGTTCTTGATCATGGAGTCCAGCATCTGGGTGGCAGTGATAACCACTTTGCGGGCTTTGTTGCACTTGGCGATGATCATCTTCTGGGCGAAGATAACTTCTTCAACCGGGATCTCTACACCCATGTCGCCACGAGCAACCATGATGCCGTCGGAAACAGCCAGGATCTCGTCGAAGTTGTCCAGACCTTCCTGGTTTTCGATTTTGGAGATGATCTGGATGTTCTCGCCACCGTGGGCTTTCAGGTGCTCACGGATTTCCAGAACGTCTTCTTTCTTACGGATGAAAGAAGCAGCAACGAAATCAACGCCTTGCTCGCAACCGAAGATCAGGTCGCGCTTGTCTTTCTCGGCCAGGGCCGGCAGCTTGATGGAGACGCCCGGCAGGTTAACGCCTTTGTTCTCGCCCAGGTCACCGTTGTTCAGCACTTTACAGACAACTTCGCGCTCGGTGATTTCGATAACGTCCAGACCGATCAGGCCGTCATCAACCAGGATGCGGTTGCCGACGCGCAGATCGTTGGCGAAACCTGCATAGGTCACAGCCACTTTGTCTTTGTTGCCAACCACGGTCTGGTCGGTGGTGAAGGTGAAAGTCTGGCCAGCGACCAGCGCGACGTCGTTGCCGCCTTCCAGCTTCATGGTACGGATTTCCGGACCCTTGGTGTCCAGCAGGATAGCTGCGTGCTTGCCGGTCTCGGCCATCACAGCGCGCAGGTTGCTGATGCGGCTGCCGTGCTCGGCGTAGTCACCGTGGGAGAAGTTCAGGCGCATGACGTTCATGCCAGCGTCCAGCATTTTAGCCAGCATTTCTTTGGATTCGGTCTTCGGACCGATGGTGCAGACAATTTTGGTCTTTTTCATGTCAATCTTCATGGTTAAGGAATTTCCGCCGAGCAATATACACCAGTTTTTGGAATCTTTTTATGATCCAGAAACAACGTTTTGACCAGATAACGTTTTCTTTTCAGGGATAACGTTTTCCTGTGAGTCACATTTTAGAGCATATGGCCACAGGTTAGAGCTGAAGGGATACAAATGTTGCCATCTGTGGTTGTTTGGCCGGGTTGAGGTTCAGATGTTGTAAAATGACCACCCGCCCGCTGTCACAGTCATGTCACCGGCTTGCGCAAAAATGTTAGTTCATTGGCGCACGGGTGAAGGAGGTCGGGATGAAAAACAGCTATGAAACCGGATGGACTCTGCTCTTGCTGGGCACCACTCTGCTGCTGGTTCAGGCACTGCCAGCCCGCGACTGGCCTGACAATGCCTGTCTGCTGGCGATCTTCTTCCATCCGGTGAAAGGGGAGGCGGCCGCCGAGGGGTTGGCGTGGCGAGAGTGGCAGGATCACCATGCTGCGACCCGGATGGCGCTTCGGGCTCCCCGACCGCTGCCGGATGCGCCGCAGCCTTGATATCTATTACCGTTTTCCGGTCGTGAAGGTGTGAAGGAAGGAGAGAAGGAGTGAAATTATCAACCATTGGTTGATAGTGCTTATCTATCTTGCTGGATTGTTCACCTGAAATCGTGGGGTGATAATCGATTCCAACAGCGATATCCCCTCCGGTATCGCCCCTGATACCTTGTTGGAGTTCGCTTTATGTCCCTCGCCCCCGTCTGGTTTATCTCTCACGGCGCACCGGATCTGGTGCTGCGTGAGCAACCCGCCACCCGTTTTCTGCGAACCCTGCGTCTGGGTAAGCTCAAGGGGCTGGTGGTCATCTCCGCCCACTGGTTCAGCCGCGAGCTGCAGATCAACGTCGAGCCCAAACCGGCCCTGATGTACGACTTTTACGGCTTTCCCGAACCCCTTTACCGGATGCGCTGGCCTGCCAGCAGCCCCGAGTGGTTGCAGCAAGGGGTGAGCGACCAGCTGGCGCTGGCCGGACTGACCGCCACCCCGGTGCGGCGCGAGCTGGATCACGGGGTCTGGTCGCCGCTCTCCCTGATTGACCCTGAGAGCGAGATCCCGCTGGTGCAGATCTCCATTCCCGCCAGCTTCACCCCGGCCCAGTTGTGGCAACTGGGAGAGGTATTGGGGGCGCTGCGCAGTCAGGGGATTGGCATCCTCGCCTCCGGCGCCATCACCCACAACCTGCGGGCGCTGGCACCGGAAGGCTCGCCAGTGCCGGAGTGGGCGAGCCAGTTTGTCGACTGGCTGGAGCAGAAAATGGCCGAGGAGGATCGGCTGGCGCTGCTCGACTATCGCCAGCAGGCTCCCGGAGCGGTGGAGTCCCATCCCCACGACGACCACCTGCGCCCGCTCTTTGTGGCGCTGGGGGCGGCCGATGGTGTGGCTCCGACCCGGCTGCACGACAGTTGGGATGGCGGCAGCCTCTATATGGGCGCCTACCGCTTCGGCTGATAGCCTCTCAACAAGACCCCGCCAATTGGCGGGGTCTTGTTATTTACCGCGTGGGGGTTGAGCCGATGGTTCTGGTGATTGAGCCGAAGGCTCTCAGGGAATCACTACCCGGCTCTCGCCGCCGCCGAGGGCTTCGACCCTGATCTGCACGCCAATCCGCTCCACCAGGGTTTGGACATGGGAGATGACCCCGATCTGGCGACCGGCGGCCTGCAGGGAGTCGAGGCTGGCGAGCGCCAGATCCAGACTGTCCGGATCGAGCGTGCCGAACCCCTCGTCGATAAACAGCGACTCGACCTGGGTCTGCCGTGACGAGAGGCTGGAGAGGGCCAGCGCCAGTGCCAGCGACACCAGGAAGCTCTCGCCGCCGGAGAGGGAGTCCACCGAGCGCACTTCGTCCCCCATGTCGAGATCCACCACCTGCAACGCCAGATCGGTGCCGGGCACCCGCTCCAGCCGGTAGCGCGGCGACAGCTCGGCGAGCTGGGCGTTGGCCTCCAGCAGCAGACGCTCGAGGGTGAGGCTCTGGGCGAAGGTGCGGAACTTGGCACCGTTGGCCTGCCCAATCAGATCGCACAGCTGCTGCCAGTGGTCGGCCACCGCCTGCTGGGCGGCCAGCTCCTGTTGCAGGCTGCCCGCCTTGAGGGCGGCGGCTTCGGCCTGTGCCAGCTTGCTCTTGCACTCGAACAGCTGCTCTTCAAGGGCACGGCAGCGGGCATCAAGCGCTGCCAGCTGCTCGCTCAGCGCTGCATCCGGCAGGGCGGCCAGCTCGGGGTGGTGCTCCCGATAGCGATCCCGCTTGCTCTCCTCCAGCGCCAGCGCCCGTTGCCGCTCGGCAAGACGGGTACGCGCCTCGCCAAGGGCATCTTCCAGCCCTTGCAGGGCTGTGCGGCGAGCCTTGAGCTCATCGGGGGTGATGGCGAGCAGGCGGCGCAGGTCATACTCATTGATGCCGAGGTTGCTGGCGTGGGCTGCCCAGCGCCCCAGCACTTCCCGCTTGCGGCGGCTGCTGGTCTGCTTTTCCTGCTCCACATGGGTGAGGCGGGTCTTGAGCTCGGTCTGCCGCTCGCGCAGAGCACGAGCGCCGCTTTGCATCAACTCCAGTTCGCTGGCGAGCTGTTGCAGCCGCTGTTGCCAGCGGCTCTCGACCTGCGGGATCTCCTCGCCGCCGAGACAGCCGCTGCGGCTGGTAAGCAGCCCCTGCCGCTGCTGTTCGTGTTCCTTGTAGCCCCGCTCCAGCTTGTGCAGCAGCTCGCGCTGGGTCTGCAGGCGCGCCTCTTGTGCGCTCAGGGCCGGGGTCAGGCTGGCGATCTCGCTGGCCAGCCGCTCCCACTCGCTCTGGCCGTGCAACCAGGCTTCGCATGCTCGCTGCCACTCGTGCCACTGCTGACTGCCGAGCCACTGGCGCCACGGTTGGCCGCCCATCTGTTCGTCGAGGCGCTGGGCACCCTGCTCGAGGCGCTGGCGCAGGGTTGCCTCCTGCTCGCCCATCCCCTTCACTTCCCCTTCCAGCGCGATGCGCTGGCGGTCGGCCTCCTGCCATTGCTGGTCAAACTGCTGGTGCTGGGCCGCCAGCTGGCTCAGTTGCTGACGCACCCCTTGCAACTGTTGCTGACCGAGCTGGGCCTGACGCAGCTGCTGCTGGCTCTGGGCCAACCCCTGCTCCAGCGCCTGGCCACGGCCGAGCAGGGTGCTCATCAGCTCGTTCCACTCAATCGGGCTCTGGCGTAGTGGCAGCGGATGGCCGAGCAGGGTATCGCCCCCCAGCTGTTGCCAGCGCTGGGTCAACTGTTCGGCGCGGGCTTCCAGTTCCGGTAGGTGCTGCTGGCGAACCGCCAGCTGGCGTGCCAGCTCCTGACGCTCGCTCTCGCACTGAATGTATTGATGGTTGAGCCGCTCCCATTCGAGTTCGAGGCTTCTGGCCCGCTCCGCCAGCTGACCCAGAATGCCCGCCACCTGCGGTTGGCTCTGGCTGTAGGGATGCTCCTCGGAACCGCACAGCGGGCAGGGGGAGCCATCGCTCAGAATATGGCGATACTGCTCGAAGCTGGCGATGGCGCGGGATTGCTCCAGCGCGTGGCGCGCCTCATCCCGCTGCAGGGCGAGCCGCTCGCGGGCCGGTGCCAGCTCTTCGCTTAGGGTGGCGAGCTTGCCCAGCGCCTGCTCCAGCTGGGCAATCTCCTGCTGCAAGCGGCCATGCTGTTCGCCGTGGTTACGGCCATAATCGGCAAGCTCCAGCAGCTGGCGCAGCTGACCCAGTTGTTCAGTCTGCTGCTGCCACTGCTCCTGCGCCTTGGCGAGGCGGCTCTCCCACTGTTGCTCCTGCAGCTCGTTCTGTTGCTGTTGCAGCCGCTCCTGCTCGCGCTGCCAGTAGTCGCGCTCCTGCTGACCTTGCTCCAGCTGGCGCTGCAACTGTTGCAGGGCGCGCAGCTTGTGATCCCGCAGGGTGAGCAGCTGTTGCAGCTTGTCGGCATCCTCGGCCCAATCCTGCATGGCGGTGAGCAGGGGCTGCCACTGGCGGGCAACCGGTGCCAGCTCCTTGTGCTCTTCGAGCCAAAGGCCCCACTGCTGGTGCTGCTGCTTGAGCAGCTCCACCTGTCGGCTCTGCTCGCGCCAGCCCTGCTCCAGCGTGAGTTGCACTTCTCGCTCTTGCGCCCCCTCCTGCTGGATCTTCTGCAACTGCTGCACTTTTTCCCGGATGCGGGTATCGAGCTCCTGCGCCCGCTTGAGTTCGGGTTGCAGGGCACCCCATTCCCGCTCGGCGGCGATCTTCTCCGCCAGCAGCTGCTGCTCGGTCAGCGCGCTCTGTTGGGTCTGCTCCTCGAGCTTGGCCAGCTCCGGCCCCAGCTCGGCGATCACCTTCTCCTGCTGCTGCACTTCCAGAGTGAGGCGGGCCAGCTCGTCGTGATCGGCGCGGGCCACCTGGGCCTGTTCGGCACGGGCAAACTCCTCGCGCTCGGGGGCCGCGGCGCCGTGGGCCTGCAGGGCGGCATCGAGCGCCGCCTGTCCCTCGGCGCAGCCCTGCAGTTGGGCGGCAATGCGGCTGTTGAGATCGCGCAGGTCCTGCATCAGCTGCTGTTGTTGCTGCTCGTGCTTGAGGGTGGTGGAGAGGCTCACCTGCTGGCTTACCCACTGTTCGCGGGTCGCTTCGTCCATCAGCGCCACGTCGCCGAGGCGCTGGGCGATGGTGGCCAGCTTCTGCTGCTCTTCCCGCGCCCGTTCATAGGTCTGAATGGAGATGGCGGAGTAGAGCTCGGTGCCGGTCATCCGTTCGAGCAGGGCGGAGCGCTCGTTGGCATCCGATTTGAGAAAGGCGGCAAATTCCCCCTGTGGCAGGATCGCCGCGCGGCGGAACTGCTCCCAGGAGAGACCCACCAGCTCGTCGATGCGATCCTGCAGCTCCCGCTTGCTGCCGGAGAAAACCTGCCCTGACTCCACATCGGTCAGGGTGCGCTCCTGCGCCTGAAAGCGCCCCTCCGAGCGGTTGCGCGCCCTGCGCACCGCCCAGCGGGCCAGCCAAATGCGGCCATCGCAGCCACGAAACTGCACCTCGGCAAAACCGCTGGCGTGGCCGCGGCTGAGAATGCCACGCACGTCGTTGGCCTTGAGTTTCTCCTCATCATCCATGCGGCCCACTTCGGCCACGTTCTTGCGATTGGCGATAAAGCGCGGCATCTCGTCGTAGAGGGCCAGACAAATGGCGTCGAGCAATGTGCTCTTGCCCGCGCCGGTGTTGCCGGTGATGGCAAACAGACCGGCGGCGCCGAGCGCCCCCCTGGTAAAGTCGATGGTGAAGGGGCCGGTCAGACTGGCTAGATTCTCACCTGACAGAGACAAGATTTTCATTGGTTTGACTCCTTCACCTGCTCCAGGATCTCTTCAAACGAGGCAACCAGCCCAGCCTCGGGCTCCCCTTCAAACTGGCGCTGATAGCAGAGGCGAAACACCTCGGTGGGGGAGAGCTCATCGAGCCTGCGCCGCTCGCGACCATCGGCCAGCCCTTCCCCCGAGCCCTGATACTGGGTGTTGATGCGGGCCAGACGCACCGGTTTGTCTGCGATGGCCGCCAGAATGCGCTCGCGGATGCGGGCCTCGGGCTTGGGCAGCAGCAGCCGCACTTCGAGGAAGGGTTGTGCCTCTTGTGGACAAGCTGGCAGCTCGAGCGATGCGATGGCGTTCAGCGCGTCGTCGAGGGTGCTCTGGGGCAGGCGGATCATCTCCACCGCGCGCGGCACCGGGATCCGCTCCAGCCCGGCCAGTTTGCCTTCTGCAAAGGTCACTTCCAGCACCTGATGGTTGTAGTTGGCTTCGGCAAGCGAGAGCGGTAGTGGCGAGCCGCTGTAGTGCACCCCCTCGGCCGGGCTTTGGGCCAGATGGAGGTGACCGAGCGCCGTGTAATCAGCCGCGGCAAACAGGTCGACAGGCAGGGCGTGCTGGTTGCCGCCGAGCACCCGCCGCTCAGAAAGCTCCGAGAGCTGGCCTGCCGCCAGATAGGCGTGGCCCATGGCGATTAGCGGCAGATCCGCCCCGCAGCGGTCGCGCCCCTCGGCCAACACTTCTGCGTAGACTTGGCGTACCCCTTCGATCAGCCTGTCCTGCCCCTCTGCCAACGGCTCCACCCGCAAGTCGCTGCTGCGCAGGAACGGCACGGCGGCGCACCAGGCGGCAATGTTGCCCTCCCGGTCTTGCAGCGGTACCAGCAGGCGGTCGGTTTCGAGCTTGCCTTCACTGTCGCGGCTGATGCTGCCCACCAGATGCAGATCGAAGGCCCGCAGCAGTTCGTGGGGGGCATCCAGCTTGGAAGGGGAGTCGTGGTTGCCGCCGATCAGCACCATGTTGAGGTGGGGCATCTCGGCGCGCAGCCGCGCCAGAAAACGGTAGAGCTGTTGCCAGGCGCTGGCGGGAGGATTGGCGGTATCAAACAGATCGCCCGCCACCAGCAGGGCGTCGATCTCGCGCGCCTTGAGGGTGTCGCTCAGCCAGTCGAGGAAGGCATCGTGTTCAAAACGGCGGTCATGGCCATGAAGTTGATGGCCAAGGTGCCAGTCGGCGGTATGGAGGATTTTCATTGGAAAGCAGCCCGGTTGCAGGGATGGTGCCCGCGGCACCCGATGAAGACAAGATGAGGATGCCCCGTGCTTTTTTCAAGTAAAACAGGGGGCTGGCATCGATTCAGGCCGGTTCGCAGCACATCCGGTATTGGGGGTGGCCGGTGAGGGGATCGGACTCCTCGGCCTCGATGACAAAACCGTGGCGGCGATAGAAACGCACCGCCTGATCATTCTCGACAAAGACCCGGGCGTGGAGCGACGCCCCCTGACGCTTCGCCTCCTGCAGCAGGGCGTGGCCGACGCCGCGGCCCTGACGGTCGGGGCGCACGAACAGGGCGGCGAGATAGTTATCTACCAGCGCCATAAAACCGAGCAGATCGCCGCGCTCCTCGAACACCCAGATGGCGGCGCGATCGAGATAGCGGGTACGCAGATCCTCCTGGGCCTGCCACCAGCAGGAGGCATCGACGAAATCGTGGGCCTGCAGGGAGGCCAGCAGCCAGATTTCAACGACCTCTTCCATGTCTTCCGGGCGACTTGGCCGTAACATAATTTCATCCTTGTTAACAACTGGCACTCTCGCAGTCTAGGGGAACTTGGCAAGGGCTCAGGTGTTATAAATGAGACCCTGTGAGGTCGATCGCCCTTTATTTAGCGAGAATGATTGGCTGATCACAAAGCGCCTCTCTAGTACAATGCCCGCCGGACAATCTAGAGACCGAGGACGCCATGTGGTTTAAAAACCTGCAGATTTATCGCTTTACCCGCCCCTTTGACCTGACCGTGGATCAGCTGGAAACCCAGCTGGAAGCCTGTGCCTTCACCCCTTGCGGCAGTCAGGACATCTCCCGTTTCGGGTGGGTCAAGCCCCTTGGCAAATTCGGCTCAACCCTGACCCACTCTGCCTCCGGCCACATCCTCATTTGCGCCCGCAAAGAGGAGAAGATGCTGCCCGGTAGCGTGGTCAAGGAGATGCTGGCCGAGAAGGTAGAAGCGATCGAGTTCGAACAGGGACGCGCCCTCAAGAAGAAAGAGAAGGAAGCGCTGAAAGAGGAGATCCTCCACACCCTGCTGCCCCGTGCCTTTAGTCGTACCAGCCAGACCTTCGCCTGGATCAATCCGGCCGACAATTTAATGGTGGTGGACGCAGGTTCTGCCAAGAAGGCGGACGATCTGCTGGCGCTGTTGCGCAAATCCATCGGCTCCCTGCCGGTGGTGCCGGTGGCCCTCAAGAACCCGCCCGAGATCACCATGACCGAGTGGTTGAACGAGGGCAATCTGCCCGCTTCCTTCACTCTGGAAGACGAAGCCGAGCTGCGCAGTGCCATGGAGCACGGCGGCATCATCCGCTGCAAACAGCAGGATCTGATGACCGACGAGATCAAAAACCACTTGGCCAACGACAAGCTGGTGACCAAGCTGGCCCTCAACTGGGGCGAGACTGTCAGCTTCGTGCTGGGGGATGATCTCTCCATCAAGCGCCTGAAATTCAGCGAAGAGCTGCGCGAACAGAACGACGACGTCACCAGCGAAGATCCGGCCGCCCGTCTGGATGCCGACTTCGCGCTGGTCACCTCCGAGCTGGCCCAGTTTATCCCGGCGCTGTTTGCCGCCCTGGGTGGCGAGGAGCAGTCCATCTAACCGGACTTGCGCCTGTTTGGCCTCTGCCATCCCATCGTAAAAACCGCCTTCGGGCGGTTTTTTTGTGGGCAACAGATGGGCGGGTGGCCGTTATGCAGAAAGGGATGGGGGCAAGGAAGGCTGCAAAAAGAGAGGGCCGACAAGTGATTTGTCGGCCCTTTCAGGTTTAGTCAGGCTGTTTTGAAATGAGCCACGCGCTGTTACTGAATGCCCGGCAGCTCCACATCAAAAATCAGCACGAAGGCTTAGTGGGATATTGCCACAGGGGCGTTCTGCGCGGTTACTGGATACCCAACAACTCTACGTCGAAGATCAGCACCGATCCCGGCGGGATTTTGCCCGCGGCGCGGTCGCCGTAGGCGAGGTTGGCGGGGATGTAGAAACGGGTCTTCTCACCTTCCACCATCAGCTGTACCCCTTCGGTCCAGCCAGCGATCACCTGATTGAGACCAAACTCGATGGGCTCGCCACGAGCGACCGAGCTGTCAAAGACGGTACCGTCCAGCAGCTTGCCCTCGTAGTGCACCTTCACCTTGCTGGTGGCGGTGGGATGAACGGTGCCGGTGCCCGGGGTCAGCACTTCGTACTGCAGGCCGGAGGCGGTAGTGGTCACCAGCGGCTTCTCCTTGTTGCTGGCGAGGAACTCGGCGCCAATCCGCACGTTCTCAACAGCCTGTTTTTTGCTGTTGCTGCTGGAGTAGAAGTAGTAGGCCACACCGGCAATGAGCAGCGCGATCAGTATGAATTTCATCGGTTTTTCCTGTTCCATGAAATGTAAAAAGTGCAATGAGGGCGCCATCTTATCGCGCACCGCTCCTGATGGCGAGCCACAGGGCGGGAGGATGTGAGCGGGCAGGCAAAGCCCGGCGACGTAGACGCAAAAAGGGGCGAGTCGGTGACTCGCCCCTTGTCATGGCGGCGGCGCTTACTTGGCGGCCACCATCATCAGGGCGGGCAGGGCGAAGAAGAGACCCGCCACATAACCCAGTGCCAGCAGCTTGTTCTCGCTGCCTACCCGGGCCAGCCCCTCTGCGGCGCGCACCGGCAGGTCACGCAGCAAGGGGATGCCATAGATGAGCACCACGGCGAAGACGTTGAACAGCACGTGGACCAGCGCAATGGTCATGGCCAGCTGGGCACCGGCTCCGCTGATGGCGGTGGCAGCGAGCAGGGCGGTGATGGTGGTGCCGATATTTGCCCCCAGGGTGAAGGGGTAGAGCTGACGAGTGCTGAACACGCCGCCACCGGCCAGCGGGATCATCAGGCTGGTGGTGGTGGAGGAGGACTGCACCATGATGGTCACCAATGCACCCGAGGTGATGCCGGTCAGCGGGCCACGGCTCAGCGCCTTGTGCAGCAGCTCTTTGGCGCGGCCGACCAGTACCTGTTGCAGCACTTTGCCGAGCCAGGTGACGCAGGCGAGGATCAGCAGGATACCGATGACGATGGTGGCGATGGCGGCACCCTTGCCCGGCAGGAAGGCGACGGCGCTATCGATCAGCTGCTGGGCCGGTGCGGTCAGCGGCTTCATGAAATCCATGCCCTTCATCGACATGTCGGCGGAGCCCACCAGCAGGTTGGCCAGCCACTCGGCGCTGTGTTGCAGCAGGCCGAACATCAGCTCCAGCGGCAGGAAGATAAACACCGCCAGCAGGTTGAAGAAGTCGTGCACGGTGGCGGCGGCGAAGGCGCGGCGGAACTCGGATCTGTCACGGATATGACCCATGGAGACGATGGTGTTGGTGATGGTGGTGCCGAGGTTGGCCCCCATTACCATGGGGATGGCCATGCCGATGGGCAGGCCGCCCGCCACCAGACCGACGATCACCGAGGTGACGGTGCTGGAGGATTGCACCAGCGCGGTAGCGAGAATGCCGAGCAGCAGGGCGACAAAGGGGTTGTTGGCAAAGGCGAAGATCCGGGCTGCACCCTCGGCGCCGCCGGAGAAATCTTTGAAGCCGTGGGAGATGGCGGCCACGGCGACCAGGATCAGGTAGACCAGTACGATGACACTCATCCAGTTGAACAGGGCGCGGGTCGCGGGCGGCTGTGACAAGGAGTGATGGTGTTGCATAAAGCCTCTTGGGACGGTCGTTCCGTCTTGGGTAGTTGATGACCCGCGCATTTAATCAGTGGTAAATGACAGAAATATGACAAAGTGACACTTTTGTGATGGTTTGATGACTGCGGTTTTTCGGGGCCGGTTCGACAAGAGGTGACGGATCAGGCCGATAATCTGGCGGCCAGGTGACTATCGACACAATAAGGCTTGTGATCCTCGGGCGGGACGCTATGCTGCGGCGTTTCTTTTGAGTCGTGGAGTAATAAGCGTGATGCGAGCATGGGTTATCTCTCTTTCCCTCGGGTTGTTGTCAGTCGGTGTGCAGGCCAAGTCAGTGCTGCAGCCGGAGTGCAATCTGGACAAGGCGCTGAAGAACGAGGCGATGGGTGCCTCCGTCGGGGTCAAGGGTCGTTGTGATACCGAGATGCTGATGCGTCAGCAGAAAGAGAAGGCGAAGGACGAGCTGAAAAATGGCACCGCCGATCTGCGCGACAAGGCGAGCGACAGCGTGCAGGGCGTCCGCGATGATGTCAACGCGACCCAGCGCAAGGCCGACAAGGCTGAAGATCAGCTGAAAAAAGCCCACAAGGATGTCAAAGCGGTGGCCAATGATCCGCTTAAGGCGGCTGCGACCGCGGTGATCAATAACGGTTGATGAGTCAGCCTTCCGGCTTGCTGCCGGGGGGCGGCGGCAAGGGCCGCCAGCGGGTCATCGACAATCGGCGATATAGCGCCGGTGAAATAGCAGAAGGGGAGCCATGGCTCCCCTTCTGTGTATCCGTTATCCGCAGAGGATCAGGCGTCAGCCGCTTCCTCGTACTGACGGAACGGGATACGGAACACCGCCAGACGCAGGAACAGATAGGTCACGCCGAGGCCAGCCCAGATCAGGCCCAGCTCCAGCGAGCTCTGCTCCAGGTTGATCCACAGGGCACCGATGGTGGCGGCGCCGAGCAGCGGCATCAACAGGTAGATGAGGTGATCCTTGAGGGTCTTGTTGCGCTTCTCGCGCACCCAGAACTGACCGATCACCGACAGGTTGACGAAGCTGAACGCCACCAGCGCCCCGAAGTTGACCAGCGCCAGCGCGGTATCCAGATCAAACGACACGGCGGAGAGGGCCAGACCGCCCACCATCAGCACGTTGATGGCCGGGGTGCGGTATTTCGGGTGGATGTAGCCAAACACCCGCTCCGGGATCATCCGGTCACGTCCCATCACGTAGAGGATGCGCGAGACACCGGCGTGAGCCGCCATGCCGGAGGCCAGCACTGCAACGGTGGTGCAGACCAGTACCACGGACTGGAAGAAGGTGCCGCCAACGTAGAGCGCGATCTCCGGCAGTACCGCATCCGGATGCTGGAAGCGGGAGAGGCTCGGGAAGTAGAGCTGCAGGCAGTAAGAGACCACCACGAAGATGACGCCACCGATGAGGGCCGTCAGCACGATCGCCTTGGGGATCACCTTGCCGGCGTTTGGAGTCTCTTCGGAGAGGGAGCTCAGACCGTCAAAGCCGAGGAACGAGAAGCAGAGGATGGTCGCACCGGTAAAGAGCGGCACCATCTGGGCAGAGTCGAAGTGGAACGGACGGCTGCTCATCAGGGTGCCCGCGCCTTCACCGTGGTAGATGCCCCACGCCATCAGGCCGATAAAGAGGGTGATGATGGCGAGCTGGATCACCACGATCAGACCGTTGAAGTTGGCCACCAGATTGATGCCGCGCAGGTTCAGGAAGGTCATCACGGTCACCAGACCGAAGATGAACACCCAGGGCTCGACGCCCGGGAACATGGCGGTCAGGTAGATCTTGGCCAGGAGGATGTTGATCATCGGCATGAACATGTAGTCGAGCAGGGATGACCAGCCGACCATGAAACCGACGTAGGGGTTGAACACCTTCTGGGCATAGGTATAGGCGGAGCCCGCAGAGGGGAACTTGCGTACCAGATGACCGTAGCTGAAGGCGGTGAGCAGGATGCCACCCAGAGCCAGCAGATAGGCGGTGGCGACCCGGCCTTCGGTGATGTCACCGACGATGGCGAAGGTGTCGAAGACAGCCATGGGGGTCAGATAGGCCAGACCCATCACAATCACTTGTGTCAGGGTAAGGGTCTTGAGCAGCTTGGCGTTTTGCGATGCCATTACGCTTTCTCCTCAATCAGTGCCGCAGCACGTGCTTGCAACGAGCGCAGGGATACGATGGATTCGCAAGCCTGTACATCAAGGGCGCCGGGGAGGCGCATACCGGGCTGTACCGGCAGGAAAGCATTAAAACGCCCCATTGTTATCCTCTCAACGTCGGGAGATTGTTTGGCAATCTCGAATATCACTTCCGGAAACGTTCCGGCCTCTTGTGGTGGGTTTGTACTGCACTTCAAAATAGAAAAACCGATGTCGCAGTGAACATCGGTCCTTTATTGGCGGCGTATTGTGCATTCGGTCAGCCCCCTTGACAAGCAATAATGGCCGAAAAACCGCATTTTTTTTGCATAACCGGGTGGCAGGTAAGTGGTCACTCGCCCCCTGCGGCTCGTCCCGGGCCTCCCCCCCTTTTTCGGGGGGGTAAACGTCCCCTTCCGTTGCGTATGAAAAAACGGCAAATCTGCGCTGCAGGGTGCATAAAGCCTCAACATTGATCCTGATCATATTTGCCATGGCCTGCCCGTGAGCGGGTCATGCCATGTTATCGGCTGACGGGTGAGATAGAGGGGGACGTGGAGGGAAATATTGCCTGCATATCCATTCACTTTAATGACTATGCTCATGGCGCAGTTTGGCCACGGCCGTGGCATGGCGAACTATGCGGGTGGGTAGTTATTTGAAATCAGTCACACTTCTCGCAAAAACTGCACTTCGGGAAACCCGCGCACCGCAGAAACAACAAGGAGCCCGCAGGCTCCTTGGTTGTTTATCGGAGGAGGGTGCCAGCGATTACTGGGCGATCTCCACCTTGTCGGCAGTATGCAGCGGGATGCGGAATACGGTGAGGCGCAGGAACAGGTAGATGGCCCCCAGCGCCGCCCAGATCAGCCCCAGCTCGAAGGAGGAGGGCTCGAGGTTGAGCCACAGTACCCCGATGCAGGCGGCGCCACAGAGCGGCAGCAGCAGATACATCAGGTGATCCTTGAGACACTTGTTGCGACCGAGCTTCACATAGAAGTGGGCAATCACCGCCAGATTGACGAAGGTGAAGGCCACCAGAGCGCCGAAGTTGATCAGCGCCAGCGCCATCTCCAGATCCAGCGACACCGCAGAGAGGGCCAGCAGGCCGACCAGCAACACGTTGAACGCCGGAGTCTGCCACTTCGGATGGATGTAACCGAAGAAGCGGGCGGGCAGGGCGCGATCACGACCCATCACGTAGAGCAGGCGCGATACACCGGCGTGGGAGGCGAGCCCCGAGGCCAGCACTGCCACAGTAGTGCAGACCAGTACCACCGCCTGGAACAGCTTGCCGCCGACATAGAGGGCGATCTCCGGCAGTACCGCATCCGGATGCTGGAAGCGAGAGATGTCCGGGAAGTAGAGCTGCAGGAAGTAGGAGGTGGTGACAAACAGCACGCCGCCGATCAGCGCCGTCAGCACGATGGCGCGGGGGATCACCCGATCCGCGTCCGGGGTCTCTTCCGACAGGGTACTGATGGCGTCAAAGCCGAGGAACGACAGACAGAGGATGGAGGCCCCCATCAGCAGCGGCGACACCTGGATCTGCCCGGAGAAGAAGGGACGGCTGCTCGCCACGGTGCCCAGCCCCTCACCGTTGTGAACGCCCCAGGCGATCAGTCCGATGAAGATGGCGATGATGCTGAACTGCATCACCACAATCAGGCTGTTGAAGTTGGCCACCAGCTTGATGCCGCGCAGGTTGAGGGCGGTCATCACCACCGCCAGACCGAAGATATAGGTCCAGGGCTCTACCTCAGGGAACAGGGCGCCCAGATAGATCTTGGCCAGCAGCATGTTGATCATCGGCATGAACATGTAGTCGAGCAGGGAGGTCCAGCCCACCATAAAGCCGACATAGGGGTGAAACACCTTTTGGGCATAGGTATAGGCGGAGCCGGCTGACGGGAACTTGCGCACCAGATGGCCGTAGCTCAGGGCAGTGAACAGCATGCCGATCAGGGCAAACAGGTAGGCGGTCGGCACATGGCCTTCGGTGATCTCGGTGACGATGCCGAAGGTGTCGAACACCGCCATGGGGGTGAGGTACGCCAGTCCCATAACCACGACTTGCCACAGCTTGAGGGTCTTTTTCAGACCAACCTGTTGGGCCGCCATTATGCATGTTCCTCATGCAGTGCCAGAGTGGCACGGTCCATCAACGAAACCGGGAGAGAGGCCCGGGAATCAAGGGCGCCAGGGCGGCGCACACCGGCCATGGCCGGTTGGAAAGCATTGAGATGCCCCATGTTGTTCCTCACAGAATGTGGTGTCGGGAGATTGCTGCCAATCTCGCTATCTTTTCCGGGGGTGATCCGGCCTCGTTTATGGGTTTGTTCACTGGTTAAAAAAGAACCGATGCCATTGTTTTACATCGGTTCTTTCAGTGGCGGCGCATTGTGCATTTGCAGGGCCCCCTTGACAAGAAAAAAAGGGGGCAAAATTGCATTTATTTGCACAGGTGAGCGGTCACTTTCCTGCTGGTCAGGCCAGCACGGCCTCCAGTGATTTTTCAAGGAGTTGCAGCCCCTCGTCAATCACTGCCGCAGGGGCAGTCAGGGGGGCGAGAAAACGGATGACATTTGCGCGCACCCCGCATGAGAGCAGGACCAGACCGCGCTTGCCCGCCTCGGCCACCAGTCGTTTGGTGAGGTCGGGATCGGGCTGGCTGGCATCGCGCTGTTTCACCAGCTCCATGGCCACCATGGCACCGGGGCCGCGAATTTGACCTATGCAGTCAAAACGCTCGGCTATGCGTTCCAGCCCTGCCTTGATCTGCTCGCCCTGATCCAGCGCTTTCTGGTTGAGTTTTTCCTCATCGATCACCTGCAATACCGCCAGTGCCGCGGCGCAGGCGATGGGGGATCCCGCATAGGTGCCACCCAGGCCGCCCGGCTTGGCCGAGTTCATGATCTCCGCCTTGCCCACCACGGCGGAGAGGGGGAAGCCCCCCGCCAGACTCTTGGCCAGGGTCATGATGTCGGGTTCAACCCCCGAATACTCGGTGGCGAAGGTCTTGCCGGTGCGGCAGAAACCGCTCTGGATCTCGTCGCAAATCAGCAGAATGCCGTGCTGGTCGCAGACGCTGCGCAGTTTTTGCATAAAGCTCGGGGAGGCGGGATAGAAGCCCCCTTCACCCTGCACCGGTTCGATGATGATGGCGGCCACGCGACTCGGCTCGATATCGGCGCTGAAGCAGAGGTCGAGGGCGTGCAGGGCATCCTCTTCACTCACCCCGAGATAGTCGGCGGGGAAGGGGATGTGGTAGACCTCCCCCGGGAAGGGGCCAAAGCCGGTCTTGTAGGGCACCACTTTGCCGGTGAGCGCCATCCCCATCATGGTGCGGCCGTGAAAGCCCCCCTTGAAGGCGATGGTGCCGCTACGGCCGGTGTGGGCACGGGCAATCTTGATGGCGTTCTCGACCGCCTCGGCGCCAGTGGAGAGAAACAGGGTGCGCTTCGGCGTCGGGCCGGGCACCAGGGCGTTGAGCTTTTCTGCCAGCTCGATATAGCCGGGATAGGGGGTGACCTGGAAGCAGGTGTGGCTGAATTTTTCCAGCTGTTCACGCACTGCCGCCAACACTTTGGGGTGGTTGTGGCCGGTGTTGAGCACGGCGATGCCGGAGGCAAAGTCGATATAGCGGTTGCCCTCCACATCCCACAGCTCGGCATTTTGCGCCCGGTCGATAAAGACCGGCAGCAGGGTGCCGACGCCGTTGACCACGGCCGCTTCGCGGCGCGCTTGCCACGCCTTGTTTGATTCTGACTGACTCATCTTTCCTCCCTGAGGGGCCGCAGCCCCGATATTCCCTGAACATGTGGCGGGCGATCTGGCGCCCATTGCCGCCGATCGGTGCAGATCGGCAGCCTGTGGTTTGCTCTGCAGCAGCCCTCTTGAGGTGAACAGTGGGCCACATTTAGCCCCCTGCCGCCTAGGGTGAGCTGCTGCATCTATCTATCAAAGCGATGGATTGAGTGGCCAAGGCATCTGTGAATGGGATGCCTTGGCTCTCTGCTGCCCTAGCGAATGGCGCCAAAGCAGAGGTATTTGGTCTCCAGATACTCCTCCAGCCCCTCGGCGGCCCCTTCCCGGCCCAGACCCGACTCCTTGATGCCACCAAAGGGGGCCAGCTCGGTTGAGATGATCCCCTCGTTGATGCCGACCATGCCGTATTCCAGCTGCTCGGCCACCCGCCACACCCGGGCGATGTCGCGGCCATAGAAGTAGGCGGCGAGCCCGTAGGGGGTGTCGTTGGCAATGGCGATGGCCTCGGCTTCGGTCTCGAAGCGCACCAGCGGCGCGACCGGGCCGAAGATCTCCTCCTGCAGGATGGGGTTGGTTTTAGCCACCTTGCCCAAAATGGTGGGTTGGTAGAAGAGGGGGCCGGCGGGATGGGCTTCGCCCCCCAGCAGCAGCTCGGCACCGGCGGCGACCGATTGCTGCACCAGTTCGGCCACCTTGCTGGCGGCGGCGGGGTTGATCAGCGGGCCAATCTGGGTGCCCTCTGCCATGCCATCCCCCACCTTGAAGGCACTGACGGCAGCGGTCAGTTTCTCGGCAAAGGCGTCGTAGACGCTGGCCTGCACCAGAATGCGGTTGGCGCAGACGCAGGTCTGCCCGGCGTTGCGGTATTTGGAGGCGAGCGCCCCGGCCACCGCGGCATCGAGGTCGGCGTCGTCAAAGACGATAAAGGGGGCGTTGCCACCCAGCTCCAGCGACAGCTTTTTCATTGTGTCGGCGCACTGGCGCATCAGCAGCTTGCCGATGCGGGTGGAGCCGGTGAAGGAGAGCTTGCGCACAGTCGGGTTGTTGCACAGCTCGTTGCCCACCGCGCTCGCCTGATGGCTGGTGACGATGTTGATGACCCCGGCGGGGATCCCTGCCTGCTCGGCAAGCAGCGCCAGTGCCAGCGCGCAGAGCGGGGTCTCGGCGGCGGGCTTGATGACGATGGTGCAACCGGCGGCCAGCGCCGGGCCCGCCTTGCGGGTGATCATGGCAATCGGGAAGTTCCACGGGGTGATGGCGGCGACGACCCCGACCGGCTGCTTGATGGTGGCCAGCCGGCGATCACCGCTAAAGCCCGGGATGGTGCGGCCATAGGCGCGTTTGCCCTCCTCGGCGAACCACTGGATAAAGCTGGCGCCGTAGGCCACCTCGCCCTTGGCTTCCGCCAGCGGCTTGCCCTGCTCGCAGGTCATGATGCGGGCCAGCTCGTCGCTGTGGGCGGTGATGGCGGCAAACCAGGCGTAGAGCTTGTTGCTGCGCTCTTTGGCGGTCAGCGCGGCCCAGGCGGGTTGCGCCGCGTGGGCCGCCGCGATGGCGCGGCGGGTATCCTCGGCATCCATGTCGGGCACCTGGGTAATGACGGTGCCGCTGGCGGGGTTGGTGACCTCGAAGGTGCGGCCGCTGGCGGCATGGCACCACTGTCCATCTATATAGGCGCGGGATGTGATCAAGCTGGAGTGAGATGTTGTTCCTGACATGAGAAGCCTCGAGTGTGGGTCAGAGCAGCTGGTTGCCGGAGTGAGCCGACCCTTCCTGCGCCGCTGCCGTATAAAATAATAAGCACAGGAAGACCATAATTTGAGCTGAAATGTTTTTCAAGTGTTAAATATATTTGAATTGCCGGGGGGCGTCATGCTAGAAAATGGGCTGTGTAGCGCGTTTTTCCCCGTTCGCTTGCTGGCTGCAAGTGGGCAAGCGACCGGGAGACGGTAAATCAGGTGTGCAAAATAATGAACGGTTGCGCTGTGTAACATAGTGAACGGCAAGGGAAAGCTGGTCGGCTATTTTAACCAGTAGGGTAAACAGGCCACGCGTGATCCGAGGCGATCACGCGCGAGCAGGGGAGGCTGATGATGCAAGGATGCAGAGATAGCGCAGCAAGAGGGGGCTTGCCATGAGCGGGCCACAGAGCAGGGAGAGCGTGGCCCGTGGGCTGGGTGCGGCAGACGCTGGGGCGCACACCATGGGGGAACGATTGGCGGCGGTGCGCCATCAGCTGGGGCTCTCCCAGCGGCGAGCGGCCGAGCTGAGCGGCCTGACCCACGGCGCCATCTGCATGATCGAGCAGGACAAGGTGAGCCCCTCGGTCGCTTCCCTGCAAAAGCTGCTCACCATCTACGGCCTGCCGCTGTCGCGCTTCTTCGCCGAGGAGGAGAGCCGCACTCCGGAGGTGGTGATCAAGGCTGATCAGCTGATCGAGCTGGGCAGTCAGGGGGTCTCCCTCAAGCTGGTGCACAACGGCAACAACCGTCGCCAGCTCGGCTTTATGCTGGAGACCTATCCCCCCGGCACCGACACCGGAGGTCAGGTGACCCATCAGGGGGAAGAGGTCGGCACTGTGCTGGAGGGGTCGGTGATCCTGACGGTGGCGGGCCAGAGTTATCAGCTGGAGGCGGGCGACAGCTATGTGATCGACACCGGCGAGCCCCACAGCTTCAGCAATCCGTCGGGGGAGACCTGTCGCATCGTCAGCGCCCACACCCCGGCCAGTTTTTAATCCAGGCAGTAGTTTGGCAACCGAACCGGTAAGGAAACAGGGATCATGACCGAACATGTAAACAGTTACTACGCAGCCAGCGCCAATAAACACGCGCCCTACCCGACATTGACCGAGCAGCTGGAGTGTGACGTCTGCGTCATCGGGGCAGGTTATACCGGCCTCTCCAGCGCCCTGCATCTGGTGGAGAAGGGCTACAAGGTGGTGGTGCTGGAGGCGGCCCGGGTCGGCTTTGGCGCCAGCGGCCGCAACGGCGGCCAGATCGTCAACTCCTACAGCCGCGACATCGACACCATAGAAGCGAACTGCCCGCCGGATCAGGCCAGGCTGCTCGGTTCCATGTTGTTTGAGGGGGGCCAGATTATCCGCGAGCGGATCAAGCGCTACAACATCCAGTGCGATCTGCAGGAGGGGGGCGTCTTTGCCGCCGAGACCGAGAAGCAGCTGCACGAGCTCAAATCCCAATACGCCCGCTGGCAGAAGTGGGGCAACGACCAGCTGGAGCTGCTCGATGCCAAGGGGGTGCGCGAGGTGGTCGCGAGCGATCGCTACGTCGGCGCCCTGCTCGACAAGAGCGGCGGCCACATTCATCCCCTCAATCTGGCGTTGGGGGAGGCCGAAGCGATCCGCATGCAGGGGGGGCAGATCTTCGAGCAGTCCGCCGTCACCAGCATCACCCCGGGGCAGCCGGCACTGATCAAGACCGCCAAGGGGGCGGTGAAGGCGCGCTTTGTGGTGGTGGCGGGCAACGCCTACCTCGGCAATTTGGTACCCGAGCTGGCGGGCAAGAGCATGCCCTGCGGCACGCAAGTGATCGCCACCGAAGTGCTGGGGGAGGAGCGGGCCCGTTCACTGTTGCCGCAAAACTACTGTCTGGAGGATTGCAACTACCTGCTCGACTACTACCGCACCTCCGGCGATCACCGGCTGCTCTATGGCGGCGGCGT
Source organism: Aeromonas sp. QDB62 (assembly GCF_027705695.1). NCBI lineage: Bacteria > Pseudomonadati > Pseudomonadota > Gammaproteobacteria > Aeromonadales > Aeromonadaceae > Aeromonas > Aeromonas sp. QDB62. Next base: position 49,909 of record NZ_JAPDCD010000037.1, read on the forward strand.
GGTCTATGGCGCGCGGGATCCGGCGGATATCGAGCGGCTGATCATCCCCAAGATGCTGAAAACTTTCCCGCAACTGGCGGGGGTCAAGGTGGAGTACACCTGGACCGGCAACTTCCTGCTCACCCTGTCGCGGCTGCCGCAATTTGGTCGCATCGGCCCCAACATCTACTACATGCAGGGCTACAGCGGCCACGGCGTCACCTGCACCCATCTGGCGGGCAAGCTGCTCTCCGAGGTGCTGAGCGGTCAGGCGGAGCGCTTCGATGCCTTTGCCAAACTGCCGCACTACCCTTTCCCGGGTGGTCGGCTGTTCCGTATCCCCTTCACCGCCGCGGGCGCCGCCTGGTATACCCTGCGCGACCGGTTGGGGGTATAAGGGCCGCCCGGCGAGAGATGCGTGCTGGTGCTTGCCGCTCTGCGAGCGCAGATGCCAGCAGCAATGCCGGAAACAACGAGGCCACCGCGAGGGTGGCCTTGTTGTTTATCAAACTGCAGTGCGCGGTTTAGCTGTAGAAAGCTTCAACGGTGCCCTTGAGCTTGATCAGGATGGGCTGACCACGGCGATCCAGCGCCTTGGGGGAGGGGATCTTCACCCAACCTTCGCTGATGCAGTACTCCTCGACATCGGTGCGCTCTTTGCCGTTCAGGCGAATACCGATCGGGTGCTCGAAGCAGGCAGCCACATAGTGAGGGCTGCGGGGATTGCAGGAGAGGTGATCCGGCAGAGCCGGTTTGGTGCTGGTATCGCTCATCGATATAACCCGAAATGAATAAAAAGTGGGTCATTGTAGAGAATGCCGCCATGGCATTCAAGGCAGCCAAAAAACAGGTAAAGAGCGCTCGCCATCGCTATGGGCGCTCCGCTTATCCCCGTTGCCAATGCATCACCAGCTCGGGGCGGCCGCTATGCGCGCACAACTGCTGCTCACCCTCTTTGAAACCGTTGCGGCAATAGAAGCGCCGCGCCTGCTTATTCTCGGCGTAGACCGTCAACTCGAGCCGGTCATAGTGTGCCTTGAGGTGATCGAGCAGTCGGCGACCCAGCCCGTGTGACTGATAGCCAGGGGAGATAAACAGTGCGGCGACAGACCCCTGATACCAGGAGATAAAGCCCAGCAGCTGACCATCCTCCTCATAGACCCAGCTCTTGCTGGCGGGCAGGTAAATATCCCTCATCGCCGCCCGTTGCTCGAGCCAAAAAGCGGCGGGAATAAAGTCGTGGGCTTGCGCCGATGCCTGATACCAGAGCTCGACGGCGGCATCCAGATCGGCTGTTAATAATGGGCGGATCATAGTGGCCTTAATAACAAAGAGTGGAAGTAACGTAGGCTCGATGAGCGCAGCGTAATCGGCATTCGCGGTAGCGAGAGGAGGAAGAGTGCTGCGCGCCACCCGGTTCGCCACCTTGGCCAAAACGGCAAGGCTGTGATTTATGTAATCTGTGTCGCCGTCATGCCGGTTACCGTACTTTCTGTCACTGTATAAAAGCGCTCGACATTGACGGTTATATCTCCCCAGCGGGAAGATTTGACTCTGGCCTGATGCGCTTGAAAAGCCGCCTCATCAACAAAATCTTCGTAGACATCGAAGCGGCAGGGATTGAGAGGATCTTGGTTCACCTTAAAGATCAGACAGCCGGTTTCAGATCGGGTTAACTGGATATGGTTATCAAGTTCATCCTTGACCGCAGCCAAATCGTTGGGGGGGACGATAATAAATCCTTTTAATATTACTCTGCTCATTATTCACCTTGAAGGTTGAGAGGCGCCATTATTTCATGTTGAATATTTTATTAGCATTCATTTCGGCAAACTGTCCTGATAAAGTCTGCGCCAAACTTTGTTAAAGTAAGTTCTTTTCTCTCTAGTCTTGTTGATGTTTGCTTGTCTTTTATAATTGTATTTTTCAGCGTTTGAATGTCATTTATTAAATCCACCATTACTCTTGGATAGTCTTCAATTCTACGAGGGACAGAGTAATGTTTTTTCCCCACAAACTTTACTAGGGAAGGTGCGAATAAGCGGGGAAATTCTTCTCGGCTGACTCAGTCATTTCATTTCTTCATGTTTGAGCCGATTTTTTCTCCCGTAAATGCCTTGAATCAGCCTATTTAGACCGTTTCTTCGCCATTTAAGGCGTTATTCCCAGTTTTTAGTGAGATCTCTCCCACTGACGTATCATTTGGTCCGCCCGAAACAGGTTGGCCAGCGTGAATAACATCGCCAGTTGGTTATCGTTTTTCAGCAACCCCTTGTATCTGGCTTTCACGAAGCCGAACTGTCGCTTGATGATGCGAAACGGGTGCTCCACCTTGGCCCGGATGCTGGCTTTCATGTATTCGATGTTGATGGCCGTTTTGTTCTTGCGTGGATGCTG